>DAOQNO010000132.1:0-4928 GCA_035332125.1 Elusimicrobiota bacterium
AAAGTGGCAAATGAGCCGGCGGTTTTCGTCCAAGTCGGCTTTGGCGTGGAGACCCCGGGTGAAATGCGGGGATTCCCCCAGTTCCTTCCACGCCACGGCGCCCATGCGCGTCATGATCCCCATGTTTAAAACCACGTAACGGCTGTCGGTTAATTCAACGCCCACTTTGGAAAAGGGCGATCCGGCGGGGCCCATGATGAAAGGCACCACGTACATCGTCCGCCCTCGCATGCATCCCCGGTAGATCCCGCGCAGCTTCGCGTAGGCTTCGTCCGGGGCCATCCAATTATTGGTCGGGCCCGCTTCGTCCTGGGTCGGCGTGCAGATGAAGGTCAGATGTTCCGTGCGGGCCACGTCGTTGGTTGCGGACCGATGCAGGTAAGCCCCGGGATGGAGGTTTTGATTGAGCTCCTCCAGTTCGCCGTCGGCCAGGCATTCCTGAATCAAGCGGCGTTTTTCGCCTTCGGAACCGTCGCACCAAAGGACCCGGTCGGGTTCGGTCAGCCGGGCGCATTCGTCCACCCAGGCGAGGACGGTGGGGTTGGCGGTACCGCGGGGTTCGGCGATGGGGGTGATCATATTACGTTTCCTCCGGAGAATGTGGGGTGTCGGAAGCGGGGGTGTCGCACAAAATGGTGCAGTTCTTGCCGAGGCCTTTGGAACGGCGAAGGGCCTGGTCGGCGATGTCCAGAAAACGCAAAACGTCCGCCCGATGGGGGATCTCGGCGATGACCCCCACGCTCACCGTCACGCCCACCGCGGGCCCGCCTTCCTTGGGGATCGACAGGGCTTCCACGCCTTGGCGCACGCGCTCGGCGGCCAGCATCGCCTCCCGGGCCCGGGCGTGGGGGAGCATGACCAGAAATTCGTCCCCGCCATAGCGTCCCACCACGTCGGACTCCCGGACGCTTTTTTGAATGACCCGGGCGATTTGGCGCAGGACCTCGTCGCCGAAGATGTGCCCGTGGGTTTCATTGAAATGTTTGAAATTGTCCACGTCGACGAAAAGGCTGGCGATGGGGGTTTTGTAGCGTTCGGCGCGGCGGAGCTCCTCCTCCAGTTTTTCGAGAAGGTGGCGTCGGACGTACACGCCGGTCAATCCGTCGGTCGCCGCCAGATGACGCAAGCGGCCGGCGGCGCGCTCCAACAACTCGGCGCGGCCCCGCTGGTCGTCCAAACGCCGGCCCGCCCAGAGACCCCAGGCGGCCATGGCCAGCACGGTGCCGATGGCCGCGTAAATGTAGTGCCAGCCGTAAACGCGCAATTCCCAGGCGATCCAAGAATGGATAAGTCCGCGGTGAAGGACGTAGTAGCGGAGGGCCAGGAGGCCCAGGGGGGATCCCAAACCGAGCAACGCGCCGACGTATCCGTAACGCCGAGCCCAGGCGGTGAATGGAACGGCGCCGTTGCGGGCCGTCCGGGAGCCGGCGGGAGGCGTTTCGTTGGGCGGCGGGGACGGCTCGGTCATGAAACTCTCCAGCCGGCGCGCCGGCTTTTTTTACGCGGCGACGCCCTCGACGAGCTCTTTTAAGGCGTCGGTTCTTTGGAGAACGATTTTCTTCCAGCCGGTTTTGATGAAACCGCGCCGGCGAAATTGAATGAGGGTTCGAATGGCGGACTCGGGGGTCGTGCTGGCCAGTTCCGCGATGGCCTGGCGGGTGAAGGGGAGATCGGGGCCGAATTTGCTCTCGAGCCACAGCAGGACGCCGGCGACCCGGCGCTCCACCGACTCGGCGCCCAGGGCGCGCATGTTTTGGGATTCCCGCATACGTCGGCTCATGTCCCAATACAAGGCGCGACTGAAGGCCGGGTAGCGGTCGATGAGCGCCACAATGATCGCCATGGGGAACCCGATGATTTCCGTGGTTTGACCCGCCAGGGCTTCGCAGGGGTATTGCCCGGCGGCCGAACAACCGACGCACCCGAAGAGTTCGCCGCTTTTAAGGAGTTCGACGGTGAGGGGACGGCCGTCCCGGGCGAGGCGCGTGATTTGCACCCGGCCGCCCAGGACCAAAAACGTGAATTGGGCGCGGTCGCCTTCGTTGTACACCCGGTCCCCTTTGGAAACCGTGCTCCGGTGGGCGGTCAGCGCGAGGCGGTCCAGCTCCGCGGGGGGAAGGACATTGAACGGCGATGTGGTCGAAAGAAAACGGCGGATGTCCATGGAAACCCCATGATAGCATTTCCGACCAAACCGCCGGGAAACCCCGGAGCGGGATTAACGGGAACGGCGGAGGGGGCGGTTGCGTCCGGCGAAAATCCGCTGCCAGCCGGACACGGGTTTCGGGCCTTCCAGTTTGGGGGTGACTTTGTAGGGAAAATTGGGAAGCATGGCCCGGGGAAAGGTGAGGCCGGTGAACCGCTCGATGTCGGTGACGTGGACCTGCTCCACGGGATCCATCAAGGTGATGGCGTCTCCCACGCCGTAGGCCCGGGCGGTCCGGCCCACCCGGTGGACGTAGTCCTCGGGGTGCTGGGGCACGTCGAAATTGATGACGTGGGAAATGCCCTTCACGTCGATGCCCCGGGCCGCGATATCGGTGGCGACGAGGATCTGGGATTTCCCTTCCCGGAAATTTTCCATGGCGTCGGTGCGTTCCCGCTGGGTGCGGTTCGAATGAAGCACCTCGACCCGGTAGCCCGCCTTGTCCAGGGAAGCCGCCAGACGGTCCGCCCGGTCTTTTGTCCGCGTAAAGGCGAGCACCGAACGCATTTCGGTGTTTTTGAGGAGCGTCAACAACAAATCGATTTTTTGTTCCTGCACCACCGGATACAGGACCTGGCTGATGCCTTCGGCCAGAGTGGCGGGACGGGCGACCTCGACCCGGACGGGATCTTTCAGGGTGAAGGCCGCGACCCGTTCCACGTCGGGAACAAGCGTGGCGGAGAACAGGAGCGTCTGGCGTTCCTTGGGCACGTAATGGAGGATGGCCCGAATGTCGGGCAAAAAGCCCATGTCCAACATGCGATCGGCTTCGTCCATGACCAGATGATCCACCGTCGTCAATCGGAACGCCCGGTTCTCCAAATGGTCCAGCAACCGGCCCGGCGTGGCGACCATGATCTCGGCGCCCTCGGAAACGGCCCGGCGCTGTTGGTCGTACCCCACGCCGCCGATGACGGTCGCGACTTTGAACGACGTGAAACGCCCCACGTCCCGGAAGGTTTGCTCGACCTGGGAAGCCAGTTCGCGGGTCGGGACCAACACCAGCAAGCGAAGCCCCGGGGAGGGTTTGCGCAGGAGGTGGTCCAAAATGGGCAGGGCGAAGGCCCCGGTTTTCCCGCTGCCGGTCTGGGCGGCGCCCAGCACGTCGCGTCCCTCCAAAATGAGGGGAACGGCCTGTCGTTGGATCGGCGTCGGATCCGTCCAACCGAGCGCCTCCACGGCGCGGACCAGATCGGGGTGAAGGTTGATGTCGAGAAAGGACATGGAGGAAGATTATTTCATTTTCCGAGGAATTCGGGGGGCCAAAAACTTAAGGGTGGGGGGCCGGGGCGGTGACCACGGGACGGTCGGGATCGCCGGCCAGGAATTCGACGATCACGCGATCTCCGGGGCGCGGGGGGGTCGCCAACAGACTCGGAGCCCACAGGGGATGGGGCGTTCCCCCCAGGGCGGGGGTGTTCCAAAAAAAGAGAATTTGGACCCGGGCGCCCTCGACCGCCACCACCTCGGCCATGTCGACCCCCTGTTGAAGAGGTTTGGGCGTATGACGCCGGGGGCGAAAGGGCGTGTCGGCCGGGATCGCGGACAAGGAAAATTGAAATTTCATGCCCAAGGGGGGAAGCGCGTCAAGCGGGGGGACCTCCTCGTCGCCCGTTTCTTCGGGTGGCGGTTCGACGAGGTACCACTGAGCGTTGGTCTCCGTCACCCAGTAGTCCGCGTTTTGCCGAGGGTCGGGGTGGCCCTTGAGTCGAAAGCGGTCCCCCGCGGCCAGGGAAGGCTCGTTGCCCGAGGCCGAATAAACCGCCCGGGCGGCGCGGTTTTCCTCCAGGCGAAGCCGGGCGAAACGCGGCCCCTCCTCGAGGGTGAATCGGGTGTCCAGGGCGTCCCGGAAAACGTTCGGACCGCCGGTCGGCTCCGTCGCCGCGCTGACCACGATCGGCGTGGCCGCCTCCACCCCGTAATCCATGAGGGTGTAACCGCTCGGCGTCGTTTCAAATTTTTCCACCCAACGATCCAGACCCGCGTCGCCGGAGGATCGTTCTTTGAACCGGACCGTTCCCACCGGGTCCGGGGAATTCCGGTCCGTGATGATCATCCGTTGCCCTTCCGGGACGTCCCGGAAGTAATAAAACAACCCTTCCTCTTCCATCAATCGCGAGACGAAATTAAAGTCGGTTTCCCGGTACTGACAAACCAACGTCCGCCGGGGATGGGACGAATGGAGGTCGAAAACGAAGAGGGAGCGGGGCCATCGACGGAACACGCTCTCGAGAATTTCCGGCACCGAGCGGTCCTGAAAAACCGCCAGGTTGGCGGATTTGGTCAGTTCCTGAAGCCACGGCGCCACTTCGAGGAGGACCATCGGCGCGTCCTCCGCGCTCGATTCCCGCGTCACCGAAACAAGCGTGCCGTGAAGACGCCGGGGGGCTTCGGGGGGATTGGAGAGAAGAAAACTGACTTCCTGCCCCAGGAACCGCTCGGGGCGGAAATCCCCCCGGGGTTCGCCCGTCACCCGGGTATCCGAAAGGCGACCGACGGTCTCGATCCGGGAAATCGATTTAACGAGAAACTTTTCCGATGGAGCGTTTTCCCATTCCAAGGCGGGAAGGACCACGCGCGGCGGTGGTCAAGGCCAGGGTCAAAAAGGTCGAAACAACGAGGGACGTTTTGGGCACGGGTTTAAGGCCGCGGTTCCTTGGGGTCGCTGTGTTTCGGGTTGGCGAAAAGGCTTTCACTCGGGGCGCATTCCGGGAACGAGGGG
>DAOQNO010000133.1:0-1177 GCA_035332125.1 Elusimicrobiota bacterium
CGGCGTCCCGGCCCCCCGCGCCCCGCCCCCCCGCGGTGGACGATTTGTTTGAGTTGGAACCCCTGGTCGTCACGGCTCCCCGGCTCAAGATTTCCGGCGAGCAGTTCATCGACGCCCGAATCGATAACGAGCTCGTGAACCTGTTGGAGAAGATCGCCACGGAGCCCCCGCCCGAGGAAGTGATCGTGGACCCGGCCCTGGCCGAGGTCAATCAACTGGTCACGCCGGCCGGGTTCGGACTCAAAATCCGCTACTCGGACATCGCCTTTCTAATCACCGAAGGCCTGGCGGGGACGACGAACTTGACCTTGATCAACCGGCTGGAAACCATCGCCCGGCAAAGTCCCAACACCCGGGCCCGGGCCTCGGCCCTGGTGGCCCTGGGCCACGACGCCACCCGAAACGACCTGCAAATTTTTCAAGACGCCCTGAAAGATTCCAGCCGGATCGTCCGCTTCGGCGCCGTGGAGGCCCTCGCGTTCCAAACGAACCCCATGGCCCGGCCAATCCTGGCCGGCGCCGCCCAGACGGACGAATCGGCCCCGGTGCGGCTGTTCGCGGCCCAGGCCCTTTCCCGGGCGGGGGACGCCCAGGGCACGGAGATCCTCCGACGGGCGCTGTCCGATCCCGATTGGGTGGTGCGGGCGCTTTCGACTTATCTGGTGGGATTGTTGGGCGACGACACGGACTTCGAGAGGATAATGATCAACATGAACCGAGAATCCAACGACCGCGTGACCGCGGAAAATTGTTTGGCGATTTTGCGCCTGGCGAGGGCCTCGTGAACGCCGCCCTTCACGTCCTGGTGGGAACGGGCGGGTCCTGGGTCATCTACGGACTGCTTCTGGCTTCGGTTTTGACCGTGGCCGTTATCGTCGAACGCGCCCAGGTCCTGGTGCGGGAGCGCAAAGAGCTGGCCCTTTGGAAGGCCAAAATCAAAAGCCCGTTGGCCGAGGGGGATTTGGCCCGGGTGACGGAGCTGACGGCGAAAGCGGCCGGGGTCGGCGCCGCCATCCTGCGCGGGGGCCTGGACAAAGCCGGCGCGGCGCCCGCCGCGGTCGAGGAACGCTTGGCCGCCGCGCGCATCGAAGGCAAATACCAATTGGAACGACGCCTTTGGGTGCTGGGCACCCTGGGCAACAACGCCCCGTTCATTGGACTTTTCGGGACGGTGCTG
>DAOQNO010000133.1:1187-4909 GCA_035332125.1 Elusimicrobiota bacterium
AACAAGGAATACACGATGAAGACATGGATACTGCTGGCCGCGGCCACCACCGCCGGTCCCGAGGTCGTCATGGCCGGTCTTTCCGAAGCCCTGATCGCCACGGCGGTGGGCCTTCTGGTGGCCATTCCGGCGGTCATCGCCTACAACTATTTCATGAAACGGGCCGGGGAATACCTCGCCGAAACCGACGCCCTGTCCCGCCGTCTTTTGGCGGCGTTAAAAGACCACCGATAATTTATGGCGGCGGGGGGCGAGGAGCGGGAAGGGCTGATCACCGGCATCAACGTCACGCCGTTGGTGGACGTCGTCCTGGTCCTCCTCATTATTTTCATGGCCACCGCCCCGCTCATCTCCCGACGGGCCCTGGCCGTGGCGGTGCCCAAGGCCGCGACCGGAGAGCGGTCCACGGCCGCCCTGCGGGTGACCCGCGCCGCCGATGGGCAGATCTTCCTCGAAAAAACCCCCCAAACCCTGGCCGGCCTGATGCAAGAATTGCAAACGCGGCTTAAACTCGAGCCGGACCTCCACGTCTCCGTGGCGGCCGAGGAGCGCCTGCCTTACGGCGACGTGGTGGAGCTGTTGGATACAATCCGCTCCGCCGGTGTCAAAAAGGTGGCGCTGGACGTTCGCCCCGCGCCCAAGAAATAGCGGAGGGTCGATGGACCGTCGGACCTGGACGCCTTTCCAAAAAGGGTTGGCCGCTTCCCTGGCCCTGCACGGGGGGGTGTTTTTATTTTTGAACCACCGGGCCGGGGGCGGCGACGGCGCGCCCCTCTGGGCCACGGCCGACGCCATCGAAGTCGATCTCACCCGCCCCTTCCGCCTGACGGCCGATCCCCGGCTGGCCCGCCTGTCCGCCAACCCCGGAACCGGCGCTCCCATCGTTGACAAACCCACCCCCGGACCGAGCCTGCCCGGGGGCGGCGTGGCGGCCAAGGGCGTCGAATGGACCGCCCCCGGCCCCAAAACCACCGCTTTAACGACCCCGGAAATCGAGGGAAATGTTTTGTCCTCCTCCACGGGACCGTCGACGGGAACCGGGCTGGTGGAGGGGCCTTCCCAGGGCTTGGGCGGGCTGGGCACGGGCGGCGAGGGGGAAGTGGACTGGGTCTACTTGACCGAACTTCCAAAACTTCTCAATCGGGAAGAAATGGCCCGAAACATCCGGCGCTTCTACCCCGAGGAGGAGCGCCGGGCCGGTCGCGAGGGCCAGGTGGTGGCGCGGATTCATTTAAACCGGGAAGGTCGGGTGAGCTCCCTGGACGTGGAGCGGTCGGCCGGGGCGGCCTTTGACGCCGCGGCTCAGAAAGTCCTGGCCCTGGCCCAATTTTCCCCGGCCAAAGCGGGGGACCGGACGGTGGCGGTCAAAATCCGCCAAGCCGTGGCTTTTCGCCTGGAAGACTGATCGATTTCCGTCGGACTTTGGTATAATTCCGCCCATGCCGGCCTTTGACGTCACCTGCCCCTGTTGCCGCGCGACCTTGACCGTGAGCGGCGACGCCCAGAGCGTCCTTAAATTCAAAGAGGCCCCGAAACCCAAAGCGGTGTCGGACTTGACCGAAGCGGCCCGGGCCCTTCAAAAAGACCCGGAGCGCCGGGAAGAACTGTTCAAGCAATCGCTGGAAACCGAAAAAAACAAAGGCGACAAATTGAAAAAATCCTTCAACGATCTCTTTAAGCGCGCGGCCGAGGAGCCCCTGGAACGGCCCACCCGCGACATGGATCTGGACTAGCGCCCATGGCCCGGATCATCGCCGTCGCCAATCAGAAGGGCGGGGTGGGGAAAACGACCACCGCCGTGAACCTGGCCGCCTCCCTGGCGCACCTGGGCCAGGAAACGCTTTTGATCGACATGGACCCCCAGGCCAACCTCACGTCGGGCCTCGGCATCGCCCGGGACGGCCTGGAGAAACACATCTACCACGTGCTCCTGGACAACGCGGGCCTGGAGGAAGTGCTTCACGAAAGCGGGTGGGAATGGCTGGACGTCGTGCCCTCCCACATGGACCTTTACGGCGCCGAGGTGGAGCTGGTCAACGCCGAAAGCCGGGAAACGCGGCTGTCGGCCGCTCTGTCGCGTTTTCAGCGGGCCTACAAATACGTCATCATCGACTGCCCGCCGGCCTTGAACCTTTTGACCTTGAACGCCTTGACCGCCGCCGACTCGGTCCTCATTCCCATGCCCTGCGAATATTACGCCCTGGAAGGGCTCTCCATGCTGGTCAAAACCATCGAGAAAATCCGGGCCGGCCTCAACCCCCGGTTGGAGCTCGAAGGCGTGCTCGTGACCATGTTCGACGGCCGGGCCAATCTGGCCCAGCAGGTCCTCGCGGAAATCAAACGGTTTTTCGGAACCAAAGTGTATCAGACGGTGATTCCCCGCAACGTCCGTCTGGCCGAGGCCCCGAGCCACGGCCAGCCGGCGATCGTGTACGACCGGCAATCCACCGGCGCGTCGGCCTATTTGACCTTCGCCCGGGAATTCCTGGAGCGGCGCGGCACGCCCGTTCCCGTGCCCGAGGCGGCGGAACCCGTGAAGGCTTCGTAATCAAAGGGAGAATCGCGATGGCGCACAAAGCGTTGGGTCGGGGCCTGGAAGCCCTGTTGAAGCCCGTGATGGGCGGGGGCGGGGGCGACGACCGATCCTCCATCAGCAAGATCGCCGTGGAAAAGATCCGCCCGAACCGCCACCAGCCGCGGGTGCGCTTTACGCCGGACTCCCTGCAGGAACTGGCGGACTCCATCAAGATTCACGGCCTGGCCCAGCCGTTGTTGGTTTCCCCGTCGGCCGTGCCCGGCGAGTTCGAATTGGTGGCCGGCGAGCGCCGGCTGCGGGCCGCCCGCATGGCGGGCCTCGTGGACGTGCCCTGCGTCATCCGCCCCGTGACCGACCGGGAGCGCCACGAGCTCTCCCTGATCGAAAACATCCAGCGGGAAAACCTGAACGCCATCGAAGAAGCGGAGTCCATGCGCAAATTGATGGACGAGGCGGGGTTGACCCAGGAGGACATGGCGAAACGACTCGGCAAAAGCCGATCCGGCATCGCCAACAAACTGCGCCTTTTGGAATTGTCCCAGATGATCCGCAACGCCCTCATGGAAGGCCTGTTGACCGAAGGCCACGCCCGCGCCCTGCTGGGGTTGGAGGGCAAACAGCTTCAGGAAGACTTGGCCAAACGCGTCGTCCAGGAAAAATTGAACGTCCGGGACGTGGAACGCCTGGTGGCCGAATGGTCGGCCGCCCCGGAGCGCCCGCGCCCGGCCAAACGTAAAAACCCCGATGTGCGCGTTTTGGAGGAGGAGCTTCAGCGCCACCTGGGACGCCGCGTGGTGGTGGATTCCCGGGGCAAGGACAAGGGATGGGTCCGCCTGGAATTTTATTCCGTCAACGACCTGGAGGTCCTCACCCAGCAATTGCGGGGCCGCGGCCACCACAAATGAAGCGCTCCGCCCCGTTGTTGTTCGCCGCCTTGTGGGTCGCCGGTTGCGCGACCGCGCCGGTCAAGCCCGCCCGGCGCGCCCCACCGTTTCCGACCTCCCCCGGGATTTCCAAAAACCGAACGACGACCGTCGCGGAGAAACCGGCGCCCCCGCCGCCCCCTCCCGTGTTGACGCTCCCGGCCCCGTTGCCCGCCGACGCCGAGCCGTCCGCGGCGGCGGTCCCCCAGCTGTTGTCGTCCCTTCCCAACCTCAACGATTACACCCTCCTGGCGAACGGCGGG
>DAOQNO010000134.1:0-4905 GCA_035332125.1 Elusimicrobiota bacterium
AGCCGAAATGGGCGTCGGGCTGGGGCCGGGCGGCCGCGCCCACAAAGGCTTTCAACCGGTAATCCCAGGGAATCCGTTTAAAGGAAGTCGGCGCCGCGTTGGCCAGTTGGACCGCCCACCGCTGAGCCGCGGCCGGCAAACGCCGGAACCACGCCGCGTAACGGTCCGCCAAATAGGTGGGGTAACCGGCGAACAATTCGTCCCCGCCGTCCCCCGAGAGGGTGACGGTGACGCCCCGGCGGGCCAGCCGGCACAAATAGTAGGTGGGCAGGACCGACGGGTCGGCCAGGGGTTCGTCCAGGACTTCCCCCAGGCGGGCCAGCACCTCGGTCGAGGGGCGCATCTCCTCCTCGTGGTGGCGGAGGTCCAGCCGTTTCGCGGTTTCCGCCGCCTCGCGCCGCTCGGAGAAGGACGCGTCCCCGAAATAAATGGTGTAGCTGTCGAGCGTTTTCCCCGCGGCCCGGGCGTAGTGGGCGATGGTGGCCGAATCCAACCCGCCGGAGAGGAACAGCCCCAGGGGAACGTCCGACACCAAATGGTCCCGCACGGTTTCGGTCAGCAGCTGGTCCAGGGTCTCGAGGGTCTCCGACAGCGGTCGGGGCTGGGGGGGGCGGGGGAAAAATTCGTAGTAGGGCGCCTGGGTCACCGTCCCGGTTTTGAGTTCCAGCGTCAGGACCCTCCCCGGCGCCAGTTTTTGGACGTGTTCAAAAGCGGACACCGGGGTGGGGACGTACCCGAGGGAAAAGTAGGCGTTCAGGGCGGCGGCGTTCACCTCCCGGGGCGTGTCGCCGTCGGCCAGGAGGGCTTTGACTTCGGAGGCGAAGGAAAACCCGGCGAGGGTCCGGGCGTAATACAGCGGCTTGATGCCCATGCGGTCCCGCGCCAGGCGCAGGACGTTCCGCCGTTCGTCGAAGAGGGCCACGGCGAACATGCCCCGAAGTCGTTCCCATCCCCGGTCGCCCTCCTCCTCGAAGAGATGGAGGAGGACCTCGGTGTCCGAGGTGGAGGCGAACCGGTGCCCCCGTCGGATCAGTTCGCCGCGGAGGGCGCGGTGGTTGTAGATTTCCCCGTTAAAAACGAGGTGAAAGCGTCCCGCTTTTTCCGCCGCGGGGCAGTGGGCGTTGGACATGGGCTGCTGGCCGCCCACCAAATCGATGACCTTGAGTCGGCGCATGGCCAATCCGATGGGGCCGCTGACCCAGAGGCCCTTTTCGTCCGGGCCCCGGGGGGCCAGGCGGTCGTTCATCCGCTCGAGGGTGGCGATGTCCACGGCCCCGGACCAGGCGATTTTGCCGACGATGCCGCACATGGCGTTTAGCGGGGGGCGGCGTCGTCGGGGACGACGCGCTTGACGCGGTAGGGCTTTTCCCCCCGGTTCTCGTAATAAATGCGGACCAGAATTTCCGCCAGTACGCCCAGGGCGAGGAATTGCATGCCCAGGAGGCCCAGGAACACGGACAGAATCATGAAGGGGATCCGGTAGAGGGCCCAGTGGTTGAAAACGAATTTATCCAGGATGGGGAAAAGGCCCGAGAGAAAGCCGAGAAAGAGAAACACCAAGCCCAGGCCGCCCAGGGGGTGGCTGGGGCTGGTGAGAAAACTGAAAAAGAATTTGGCCGTCAGAAGGTCCAGCAACACCTTGAAGGTCCGTCCGATCCCGTAGTGCGAACGGCCGTGGACCCGCGGGTGATGCCGGACTTCGATTTCGCGGATCACCGCCCCCCGCCAGGCGCACCACACCGGAATCAACCGGTGCATTTCGCCGTACAAGCGCAGGCCCTCCACGGCGGACCGCCGGAAGGCTTTGAGCGTGCAGCCGTAATCGTGCAGGGCCACGCCCGTCACCCAGGAGATGATGCGGTTCGCGATGCCCGAGGGCAGGCGTCGCGAGAGCCAGGGATCGTGGCGGGTTCGGCGCCAGCCGCAGACCACGTCCGCGCCCTGGTCCAAAAGGGCCAACAGCGCCGGAATGTCCGCGGGATCGTTTTGTCCATCGGCGTCCAAGGTGACGATGACGTCGCCCCGGGCCTTTTCCAGTCCGGCCGAGAGCGCCGCCGTTTGCCCGAACCGCCGGGCCAGAGACACCAGGTGCACCCGGGGGTCCTGGGCGCGGCGTTGTTCGATGAGCGACGCGCCGTCGTCCGTGGATCCGTCGTCGATAAAAAGGAATTCGGCCGGGAGGCCGTGCAGGGCCCGACTCAGCCCGTCCATCAGGGCCGGCAGGTTTTTGGACTCGTTCAACACCGGAACAACGACGCTTAAGCGCGGATTCATGGGTTTGATTGAAGCGCCATTATAGCACCGGCGGCGGGGAATTCCGCCGCGCCGGCGGTTTGACGGCGCGGTCGCAGGGAGTACAATGGCCGGCCAGGACCGTTCCGTGACCGCCGACCCCCGCTCCCTCAAGGAAATCAACCGGGCGCACTACGACGCCCTCCATCCCGGCCAGCGCGATTACTGGCGCTGGATGGCGGCGCCCCGCGCCCGGGTGCGCGCCGTGCTGGCGGCCCTGGCGGAGTCGCCCCCGTCGGCGTTGGTGGATCTGGGGTGCGGCGACGGCACCCTCCTTCGAGCCATCGGCCGGCGGTTTCCCGGATTGGTCCGGGCCGGCGTGGACCTCGCGGCGGCCCAGATCGAGGAAAACCGGCGGAACGACCCCGCCGTGGAATGGCGGGCCTTCGATTTGGACGCTTCGACCCCGGCGTCGGTGCCCGGGCGGGGGGCGTTCGACGCCGTCGTGGCCTGCGAGGTCATCGAGCACGTGGAGTCCCCCCGACGATTTTTGGAAAACGCCCGGGCCCTGGCCGCGCCCGGAGGGCGCCTGGTGCTCACCACCCAAAGCGGCCGGGTCCACGCCACCGAACGCCGGGTGGGCCACCGCCGGCATTTCACCGTCCAGGAAATGACGGAATTGCTCGTCGCCGCGGGCTGGCGTCCCGAGCGTGTGTGGAACGAGGGGTTTCCTTTTCACGACGCTTCGAAGGCCCTCGCCAACCTGTGGCCGTCGGCGGTGCTCAAAGCCTTCGGGGAAAAACCCTACACGCTGTTCCAAAAAAGCGTGTGCGCGGTGCTGGCCGTCCTGTTCGCCTTCAATTCGCGGCGTCGGGGCGCCCAACTCTACGCCTTGGCCCGCAACCCCCCGGCGTCCGGCGCGTGACGGTCCGACCCGCGCCGTCGCCGCGTTTCGCGCCCGCCGCGGCCCTCCTGTTGGGCGCCGTGTTGTTGGTTCAGGCCGCCGGCGTTCTCCGCTCGAATTCGTCGACCTACGACGAACCCGGCGTGATCGGGGCCGGGGTCCGTTACTGGGACGCGGGCCGGACGGACATGGCCCTTCGGGATTACCCGCCCTTGGCCAAATATCTCGCCGGGGCGGCGGCCCGGATTCCGGGCCCCGAACGCACGGCCCGGGAATCCTTCGTGGCGGCGGACCGTTACTACGCCTACGGGTTTGAATTCCTCTATCGAAATTCCGTCGAACCCGAACGCCTGCTGACCGCGGCGCGCCTCCCGTCCCTGGCCCTGCTTTTGACGGTGATGGTGGTGGCGTATTTGTGGGCGGGGCGCTGGTACGGGCCCTGGGGCGGCGCCTTGGCCGCGGCGGCGGTCGTTTTTGAACCCAACCTTCTGGCCCACGGGTGCCTGGCGACGACGGACATGCCCCTGACGGCGTTTTTGTTTTTGGCCTTTTATTTCCTCGTCCGGCACGGCGAAGGGGGGCGGTGGGGGGATTTGGTCGCCGCGGGTCTGGCCGCGGGCGCGGCCATCGCGGTCAAGACGCCCGGGCTTCTGTTTTACGCCGTGGCGCCCTTCGTCCTGGCGGCGGCCGGGGCGCCGCCCCGCTGGAACCGGAAGGACCTGGGGCGCTGGGCCGCCCGCGGCGCGATCCTGGCGGCCGCGGCGGTTCTGGTGCTCTTCGTCGTTTATCGGGGGCATCCCTGGGATTTCTATCCCCGGCTTCTTCGGGCCAGCTTCGGGTTCGGCTTCGACGGGGCGGCGAAAAACTATTTGGCGGGGGAGATTCGCCACGGGCGGTTTTGGACGTATTACCTCCTGGCCTTCGCCGTGAAAACCCCCTTGCCGTTCATCGGACTGGCGGGGTTGGCGGCCGTTTGCGGACGGTCCCGGCGACGGGCGTTTTTGCTGGGCGCGCCGATCGTGGCCCTGGTCCTCCTGTTCACGTTCGCGCAGAAACAAAACGGGCTGCGTTATCTCCTGCCGGCTTACCCGCTTCTCGCGGTGGCCATCGGCGGGGTGGCGGCCGCGGGACCGCGGGCCCGGCGGATCGCGGCCGCCGGCGTTCTCTGGATGGCGATCGGCACCTTCCGCGCGATGCCGTACCCGCTCGCCTATTTCAACGAAGCCGTCGGCGGTCCCGCCCGGGGCCACCGCTGGTTGGTGGACTGCAATTTGGATTGGGGTCAGGACTTTCCCGCGATTCGCGCGCTCTGGGAGCGGGAGGGGAAGCCCGAATTGTTGCTGGCCACGGCGGGCCTGGCCGACCGGGCCCACTATTTCGGCCCCCAGCAGGACGTGACCTCGGACGACAACACCCCGCCCTGGTTGTATTACCAACACGTCAATTCGACGGCCCCGACGAAGGAATGGCTGGTCGTGGCCGCGAGCAAACTTCACGGCTGGGGCGTGTCGGGGGACCCCTTCGCCTGGTTGCGAAACCGCGCGCCGATCGCCCAGCCGGGACACAGCTCCTTCGTGTTCGACGTCACCCGGGACCCGGAGAGCCAATTTCAATTGGGTCTTTGGTATTTGAACGGGACGCTGTATGCGCCGGCGCTCCGGCAATTTCGGCGGGCGGCGGCCCTCGATCCGGGCAATCCCTTTCCGCCGCTGGCCGAAGGGGATGTGTTGACCTTGACCGGCGAGGCGGCGGCCGCCCGCCGGGCCTAC
>DAOQNO010000135.1:0-2021 GCA_035332125.1 Elusimicrobiota bacterium
CCATGGATTTCCAGGCGGCCGCGGCGTCCTTCGTCAATCGCACCGTTCGTCCCGAGGAGCGGTAGTCTCCCGCGTCGGCCAGCGAAGCGGCCGGCGCTTCCCGGTAGGGGCGATGGCCGAAGGCGTCGCCCGCCCGAAGGGGAGCGGCCAAGGCCAAGGCCAGACCGACGGCGCGGGCTCGCGGGTTCATCCGCCGGCGCGGGGGGCGGGTTTCTTCCGGGCCCAAAGCCAGGCGTACGCCAGGGTCCAAAAGGCGGTCCAGGCCGTCATGGCGCCGACGACCTGGGGCTTGGTGAGGTCCCACCAGAGCATGGGACCGATGTAGCGGATGATGAATCCGGTGCTGTACGTCGCGGCGGGATTGTAGTGATACCGGAGGCTGTTTTCGAAATTGGTCATGGGGCAATAGAACCCGCCGGCGAAGACGAAGAACGTCCACCACAGGCTGATTAGGTGGACGAAGCGGAACCAGGAGACGCGCCAGGCCCAAATGGGGCCGAGCAGAACGTAGGCGACATTGAGGGCGTGAAGCACCACAATGCCGTCGGCCAGGAGTTTGTAATACACGGACGGTTAGGGGGCCGGGACGGTGGCGGGCCGGGGCGCGGGGACCGGGCCGGCGGGAATCGGTTTGAGCAGGGTCGCGCCCGTCGCCCGATCAAAGAGATGCATGCGCTCCAAATTGAAAACCATGTCCATGGGTTTCCCGGCCTCGGCTTTCACGTAGGCGGGAACGCGCACGACCAAGTCCACCGTGCCGGCCTTGAGGTACAGATAAATCTCGGACCCCATGGGCTCCACGACGTCCACCACCGCTTTGACGCTGGACCCGTCGCTGACGGGGTAGTTGTAGAAAAGCCGGTCGTACAAGTCTTCGGGCCGAATGCCGAAGTCCACCTCCCGTCCGATCAGGGGGCGAACCTGGTCGGCCAGGGTTTTCGGCACGGTCAAGGTAAAGGAGGCATGGCGAAGCACCGGTCCCCCCCGGCCGGCCTCCACCAGGACGGTGAAAAAATTCATGGGCGGGTTGCCGATGAACCCCGCGACAAATTTATTGGCGGGGTGCTGGTAAAGCTCCAGGGGGGGCGCCACCTGTTGGACCTCGCCGTCCTTCATGACGCAGATGCGGTCGCCCATGGTCATGGCTTCCACCTGATCGTGGGTGACGTACACAATGGTCGTTTGAAGACGTTCGTGAAGCTTGGAGAGTTCCAGCCGCATTTGAACCCGGAGTTTGGCGTCCAGATTGGACAGGGGCTCGTCAAAGAGGAACACCTGGGGTTTGCGAACAATGGCGCGGCCCACCGCAACCCGCTGGCGTTGGCCGCCGGAGAGGGCCCGGGGTTTCCGGTCGAGATACGCGCCCAGGGTTAATATGTCGGCGGCTTCCCGGACGCGGCGGTCGACTTCTCCCCGGGAATAACCGCGGAGTTTCAATCCAAAGGCCATGTTTTCGTAGACCGACATGTGGGGGTAGAGGGCGTAATTTTGGAACACCATGGCGATGTCCCGGTCTTTGGGGCGGACGTGGTTGACCATCCGCCCGTTGATGTGAATTTCGCCGGAAGTCATTTCCTCCAAACCGGCGATCATGCGAAGGGTGGTGGATTTGCCGCAACCGGAGGGGCCGACCAGGATGAAAAATTCCTTGTCGGGGATGTCCAAGGAAACGTTGTTGACGATCGGGTGATCGCCGAAGCTTTTCGTCAGGTTCTTGAGAATCACGCGCGCCATGGGGTGTCCCGTCTCCTGGTCTCCGCAAACCGCGCGGGCGAAGAATTATTGTATCAACTTTCCGATCGTCGGAAACAGGGGCGACGGCGCGCCGCCAAAGACCGGTGACAAAAGCACCGGCAAAATGGCCCGTACGGGATCACGGCCCCCGGCCTTGATCGGGAGGACTCCGCCCCGTTCAAGCGTCGGACAAGGTCCGCCGCTCCGACCGCGAACCCGCAGACAAAAGCATCGGCAAAATGGCCCGTACGGGATCACGGCCCCCGGCCTTGATCGGGAGGACTCCG
>DAOQNO010000135.1:2121-4897 GCA_035332125.1 Elusimicrobiota bacterium
CCCTGTTCAGGCGTCGGACAAGGTCCGCCGCTCCGACCGCGAACCCGCTGACAAAGGCATCGGCAAAATGGCCCGTACGGGATTCGAACCCGTGATCTCCGCCTTGAGAGGGCGGCGTCCTAGGCCGCTAGACGAACGGGCCATTTTGCCGACGCAACGATGGAACTCCGCCTTGAGCGGAAGCGAGCGACGTTGTCGCTCGCCAAATCGTGGGGACATCCTCTCCGCCGTGCCCGGGGGGCACCGAGGGCGGCGTCCTAGGCCGCTAGACGAACGGGCCATTTTGCCGACGCAACGATGGAATTCCGACTTGACAGGGAAAAGACCGGTTTAAAACGACAAACCCTCTCGATCTGCCGAGAGGGGCCGTGGGAGTAAAACGGATTGTCCGGACGAAAAGTAGACCTGTCTTTTGATTATATCGAGTGGCGTTCCCGCTGTCAAACGGCCGCGGCCAGGGGGTTCGGACGGCGGTCGGCCTCGGCAATGGCCTCGTCCAGGCCGGGAAGCATGTTTTCGTAGGTGAAGCGATGGTAGTGGTACCCCATGGCGATAAAATGGAAAATCCAGGGCCAACGATCCGGGACAGAACAGGCCACGCGAAGCGCAAAAACGATTGATTGCCAACGAAAAGAAGGCGGCAGGGCCGCAAAAAAGCGCCAGAGCGCCGTGACCGGAGCCAGAAAGGAGGTTTTCGGCCGGGGCCCCGAAGCGGCGGCTCGGGTGATGGATCGAAAGTCGGCTCGAAGAGATTCGAATCGTTCCCCCAGGCGCCGGGATTCCGACATGCGCTGGAGGGTTCGAAGGGCCCGGTCGAAGTAGGCCCGGGGCGTAAAGGCCTGGGCCACCAAATCCCGATAACCCCGCAAAAAGGGCCCGGGAGCCATTTTAAAACGAATGTTGGAATGGGCCGAATGGGTCGTGTGGCGCGTTTCCTCTCCCGGGAGAAGGCGGCCTTCCCGGCGAAGTCGGTCGAAAAGCGGGGTTCCGGGCAGGGCGACCAAGACGCTGATGTAAGCGTCGGCCACGGCGGTGGCTTCGATGAATCGTTGTTGGCGCTCGAAGATGTCCGGCGGGTCGTTGTCAAAACCGACGACAAAGCCGCCCATGACCGCCAAACCGGCCCGTTGGAGAACGCGCACCTTGTCCACGAGAGACCCCCGGAGGTTTTGAAATTTCCGCGTTTCGGTCAGGGATTCCATGGCGGGAGATTCCAGCCCCACGAACACCAAATTGAACCGGGCTTCCACCAACGCGCGGAGCATTTCCGGGTGGTCTGCCAGATTGGAGGACGCCTCGAAAAAGTAATGAAACGGGTGGCCGTGGGCGGCGTTCCATTCCTTCAAACGGGGCAACAGCGCCTGGAGGTCCCGGAAATTTCCGATGAAATTGTCGTCCACCACCCATACTTGACCCCGATGGCCGGCGGCGTGAAGGCGGTCCAGTTCCGCCAGGAATTGATCCGCGGTTTTTAGGCGGGGCACCCGGCCGAGCAGGGTGGTGATATCGCAAAATTCGCATTGAAAGGGGCATCCCCGGGAAAATTGAACGTTCCCGGCCCCGTAATCCGACAGTCGAACCAAGTCGAAACGGGGCGGAGGGCTCCGGCGAACGTCGGCCTTGTCCTCCGTTCGATACAGGGGGGCGGGTCGGCCTTTTTCCCAATCGGCCAAAAAGAGCGGCCAGGTGATTTCCCCCTCGTTAAGTACCAGAGCGTCGCAATGGGGCCGGCAGTCGTCGGCGCAGGAGGTGGGGAAGGGTCCGCCGAACACCACGAATTTCCCCAGCGCCCGGGCCTGGGCGGCGGCGGCGAAGAGGGCCTCCCGCTGGGTGACCATGGCCGAAAAAAGCACCGCGTCGGCCCAACGCAAATCCTCCTCGGTCAGGGGCCGGCAATTCATATCAATCAAGCGGATTTCGTACTCCGGCGGCGTGAGGGCCGCGACGGTGAGCAGGCCCAGGGGCGGCAACAAGGACTTTTTTCCGAACAGGGGCAGGGCGTACTGGACCCCGGCCACCGAAGGGCGGAAGGTGGGATACACCATGAGGAACCGACGACCGGGCATCCCTTGAGTGTACACCCGAACGGCCCCCCCGACAAGCCCGGCCGTTGACCGGCCCCCGATTGAATTCTAGGATTCCTCCATGCCTTCCCGCCCCGCCTTTCCCCGCGTTTCGTGGACGGAATTGCTCCGGGATTTTTTCCCCCTTCAACAGCGTCCCTTGGAGGTGTTGCTGCGTTGGCAACGGCGCTTCGGACCGACCTTCTGGCTGCCGGGCGCGTTGCCGCGGCTGGTCCTTTCGGCCCCCGAGGACGTTCGGCACGTGTTGGTGGCCCGGCAGGACAATTATTGGAAAGTCGGCAATTTCGCCCTCCTCCGCGATGTGCTGGGCGAAGGCATCTTGACGAGCAACGGCCCCCTCCACGATCGTCAGCGTCGCGCCTGGATGCCCCATTTCCAAAAGAACGTTTTGTCGGAGGTGGGTCCCCGGGCCTCGCGCCACACGGACGAGCTCACCCGCGCCTGGAAGCCGGGCGACGCGGTGGAATTGGGCGGCCTTTTCGCCCGGGTGGCGGTGGCGCTGTTGGGGGACGTCCTGCTTGGCGTCGATTTGCGCGGGGAGGCGGAGAAAATTTTTCGGTCGGGGTTGGCGATCCAAACCTACGTCGGAACGGGCGTGTTCACGCCCTGGCCGGGCTTCTTTCGTCGGTTCAGGGCGCGGTCATTCGCCCGGGCCCGGGACGCGGTGGTCGGCGTGGCCGAGGGGCTTCTGG
>DAOQNO010000136.1:0-4891 GCA_035332125.1 Elusimicrobiota bacterium
CCTGGCGCGCCCGGAACGCGTACATCGACGTTGTCCTCGACCGCGGACCCGAGACGCTGGAGGGGTTCTGGAAATCCCAAACCCGGCGGCCGTTGTCCCCCGCGGAACAATCGCAGGCGCTGAAGCTCCTGGAAATGGAGCGGCATCGGCTGCTCATGTTCACAAGCTGCGCCTGGTTTTTCGACGAAATCTCCGGACTGGAAAGCACCACGGTCCTCCTGTCGACGGCCCGGGCTCTGCAACTGGCCGCCCAATTCCCCGGGGCGGAGGGGCTTGAAGAATCCTTTTTGAACCGGCTGGCCAAAGCCAAAAGCAACATCGCGGAGTTCGGCAACGGCCGCGAAGTGTATCGACGGTTCGTCCAGCCGGTGGTGACGGACTTGCCCCGCATGGCGGCCCACCAGGCGCTCCGGACGGCGAACGGCGGCGTGGACGGGGGGCGCGTCTACGCGTACGATTTCGAATCGAAAGACGTCCGCGCGGATCGCGCCGGGGGGCGGACTCTGACGTCGGGACGGCTGTCCGTCCGTTCGCGCGTGACGGGGGAGCGGATGGACGCCCACTACGCCGTGTTGCACCTCGGCGGACACGATTTTCGATGCCTGCTCCGCTCCGGCGATGACGCCGAAACCTTTCAGGACCTTCGTCGATCGCTCGCGGAGCAATTCGCCCGGAACGACGGCGAGACCTTCTTCCAGGCGATTCGAAAAGAATTCGGCCCCCACGTATACACTCTTCAGGATTTGTTGCTGGAGGAACGGCGTCGAATGTTGTCCACGGTCATTGAACGCATCCTGGGGGAATTCGATCAAACCCACCGCCGCCTGGTGACCGAAAATCGAACCCTCATCGATTACCTTCAACGGGCCGACCACCCCATTCCGCACGCCTTTCGGCTCGCCCTCGAATCCGTACTGGGGCGGGACCTTTCCGCCGCGCTGGCGCGGTTCAACGGCGAAGAGTCCACGGCGGAGGCGCTTCGACGCGTTCGGCGCGAAGCGGCGACCTACCACGTCCACCTCCATTGGTCGAGCGTCACCAAGGAAATCGAATGCCATTTCCTCGGCCGCGTTCGCCAACTGGTCCGCTCGGGGAACGCGCTCGACGCCGACAAAGCGCTTTTCCTGCTTAATTTGGCCGAGGAATTGGACCTCACCCCCACTTTGTGGGAAGCGGAAAATCTTTTCTTTACCTTTTGGAAAAATACGAACGATCGACGCCCCTGGGAGGCCTTGGCCCGCCGTCTTCGATTTGCCGATTAATTCCTCGTTTCGCCCCTCCGCCGTTTTTGTTATACTTCGTTCTCGATCTCGACCCCCCGCGTTGTCGCACCCCCGGGGGGTTTTTCTATCCGTCGCGCCTCGGACGGGGGAACCGCCGGCCCGAAGCTTGGCCGGCCGGCTCGGACGTCGAAGGCCGGATTTCACGGAAAACGTCCCGGTTGGATTTGCGCCCGTAGCTCAATTGGATAGAGCATCTGCCTTCGGAGCAGAGGGCTGGGGGTTCAAGTCCCTCCGGGCGCGAGATTTTCATCAACGCCGTCCCGGGCGTCTTTCTTCCGCGGGGCGTACCCCCGGATCGGGGGAGGAACCCGCCCGGCGGCCATGGGCCAGTAGCTCAACGGTGGAGCAAGCGCCTCTTAAGCGCAAGGCTGAGAGTTCGAGTCTCTCCTGGCCCATTTTTTTTCAGCCTCATCCCTTTGGCGATTTCAGGACCGCCGCGGCCCACGGCCCGGCGGGACTTCGCGAGGATGGCGGAATTGGCAGACGCGTACGGCTTAGGACCGTATGCCGAAAGGCGTGTGGGTTCAAGTCCCTCTCCTCGCAGATTTAAACGACGGGACACGACACCCCCGCGGCCGCCGATGGCGCGCGCAAGGCGGATGGGCAAATAAAAAGACACGGAGATTCTTTATGTTCGGTTGGAAAAAAAAGGGCAAAGAGGGCGCGGGGACGGAATCGGAGTCGGAGGCCCCCCGGGCGGACGTCAAAGTCAAAGTCAAAGACCGCAAAAATTGCGCCGTACTGCTCGCGGTCGAAGTGCCGGCGGATCAAGTCCGCAAAGCCACGGAAGATTCCTTCCGACGGGTCCAATCCCGGGCCAAATTGCCGGGATTTCGCCCGGGCAAGGCCCCGATGGAGATGGTGAAAAAGAATTTTCAGGACGCCGCCTGGGAAGACGCCCTCGACCGGCTCCTGCGCGAATCGGTCTACAGCGCCGTGACCCAGGAAAACGTCGTGCCCATCACGACGCCCGTGGTGGACAAGATCGACGGCGAACCGACCAAAGCTCTGCGGTTCGAAGTCAAGGTGGAATGCGCCCCGACCGTCGAACCCAAGGATTACAAAGGCCTGCCCCTTCAAAAGAAATCGCGAACGGTGACCGACGCGGACACCGACAAACGATTGAACGACCTGCGGGAATCCAACGCCAAACTGGTGCTCTCCAAGGACGCCTCCGTGGACAAAAAGCATTTCGTGGTGGCCGATTACGACAGTTTCCTGGACGGTCAACCCGTGGCCAACGGCTCCGCCAAAAACCAACTGATCGAGATGGCCGCTCCCCAAAACGTGGAAGGGTTCACGGAAGGGCTCCTGGGCGCCAAAGACGGAGAAACCCGGGAAGTCCCCGTCCGGTTCCCGGACGTGCACCCCCAAAAGGAACTGGCGGGAAAAACGGTTCTCTTTAAGGTCACCGTGACCGCGATCAAAGAAAAGGAAATGCCGGCCTTGGACGACGAATTCGCCAAGGACCTCGGCGTTGAAAGCCTGGCCGCCCTCAAGGAACGCCTGCGCAAAGACCTGGAGACCGGCGCGGAACGGGCCCTTCGCCAGGATTTGGAAAAACAAGTCATCGACGGGTTGCTTCAACGGAACGTGTTCGACGTCCCGCCCTCCCAAACCGAGGAACGGGCCCGTCACCTCACGGCCCAGGTCAAGGATTACCTGGCCCAGCAGGGGGCGTCCGAGGCCGATTGGAAATCGGCGGAACCGAAAATGCTCGAAAAAAATCGCCCCGAGGCCGAGCGTCAGGTTCGACTGTCCTATCTTTTGTCCCGAATCGCGGAATTGGAAAAAATCAACGTGGAAGACGCGGACGTGGACGCCCAAATTCAAAAAATCGTGGACGGCGCCCGGCCGGAACAGCGGACGGACGTGGAAAATTGGATGAAAGGGCGTCGCGACACCCTTCGCGCCCAACTGCGCGAGGAACGCCTTTTCGATTTCCTGATCCAACAGGCCAAAGTCACCGAAACTCCGGCGGCTTAACACACCCAAGAAGGGGGAATCGCTATGCCCGGCATCATCCCAACCATCATCGAACGCTGGAACCAAGGCGCGGCCGTGGGGTACGACATCTATTCCCGGCTCCTGAAAGACCGGATCATTTTCATCGGCGGGTACGGGGGGGCCATCGACACGGATTCGGCCAACGCCATCATCGCCCAACTGCTCTACCTCGACGCCGAAGACCCCGAACGGGACATCAACCTGTACATCAACTCCCCGGGCGGCATGGTGACGGCGGGCTTGGCGGTCTACGACACGATTCAATACATCAAAGCCCCCATCACGACGATTTGCCTCGGGATGGCCATGTCCTTCGGCGCGCTCCTCCTGGCCGCGGGACGCAAAGGGAAACGCTACGCCCTGCCCAACGCGCGCATCATGATCCACCAGCCGCTGATATACGGGGAAGGGCTCTCGGGGCAGGTCACGGACATCGCCATCGAAGCCAAGGAACTGGACCACACGAAGGAACGGCTCACCGACATCCTGGCGCGGCACACGGGACAGCCCCTGGCCAAAGTCAAAGCCGACTGCGAGCGCAACTTCTACATGTCTTCCGACGAGGCGAAAGCCTACGGATTGATCGACGAAGTGTTCGTGCCCCGGCACAAATAAGGCGCCGCCATCGACGTGTCGACCCCCACCGGCAAAGAAAACAAAGACGCCCTGCAGTGCATTTTCTGCGGGAAAGGGAAACGCGAGGGCCTCCGCCTCATCGGCGGCCAAGGCATCTACGTCTGCGAGGACTGCGTTCGAAATTCCCACGCCCTGCTGACCCGCCTGACGGAAGAGGAGGACCGCCGGTCCCAACGAGCGCTTCCCAAACCGTCCCAAATCAAGAAAGTGCTGGACGACTTCGTCGTGGGCCAGGAACAGGCCAAACGGATCCTTTCGGTGGCCGTCTACAACCACTACCGACGCATCGAAGCGCTGTCGAAAGAATCGTCCCCCGACGTGGAACTGCAAAAATCCAACATTCTCTTTGTTGGGCCCACGGGCACGGGGAAAACCTTGATGGCTCAAACCCTCGCGCGGCTATTGCACGTGCCCTTCGCCATCGCCGACGCCACGACCCTGACCGAAGCCGGCTACGTGGGGGAAGACGTGGAAAACATCATCCTCCGCCTCCTCCAAAACGCCAATTACGACGTCAAACGGGCCGAGCGGGGCATCGTTTACATCGACGAAATCGACAAAACCTCCCGCAAGGCCGATTCGCCCTCCATCACCCGGGACGTGTCCGGGGAAGGGGTCCAGCAGGCGCTCCTGAAAATCCTGGAAGGGACCGTGGCCGCGGTGCCGCCCCAGGGCGGCCGAAAGCACCCCCAACAGGAATACATCCAGGTCAACACGACCAACATTCTTTTCATTTGCGGCGGGGCCTTTGAGGGGCTGGAAAAAGTCATCGAACAGCGCCTCGGCAAATTCGGCATGGGGTTCGGCGTCGATCCCAAACCCAAAAAACGGGAGGACATGGGCGACATTTTGAAGCACGTCCAACCCGAAGACTTAATTCAATACGGCCTGATTCCCGAACTGGTGGGTCGCTTGCCGGTGCTGGCGAACCTGGAAAATCTGGACGAAGCCGCCTTGGTGGAGGT
>DAOQNO010000137.1:0-4835 GCA_035332125.1 Elusimicrobiota bacterium
ACGAGGACGCCTTCGCTTTCCGGCGGGACGCCCTGGCGGGGTTTCTCGGGGAGATGATGGCCTACGCGCGGCACAAGGGGATGAAAAACGCCCTGTGCCTTTACGCTTTCGAAGGTTACGCGGAGTACGAACGGATGTGGAACACCCTGGGGTCCCTGCCGGCGTTGGACGTCTTCGGCTGCGACCCGTACTGGCGGTGGCGTCCGGCCAAGCAGGACCCGGCGTCCCACGTTCGCCATTACACCGAGCGCGTGGCCGCCGTGGCGGGACCGCTGAAAAAGGGAAACCAGATCTGGATTCAAGCCATGCGGCTTCCGGAAGGGGCCGAGGGGGAAATCGAGACGGCCTGCCGGGCCGCGGCCGACGCGGGCGCCACGCACATCACGGCGTGGAGTTACGACGGGGGGGCGCTGCTCGATCCCGTGCTGTCGGAGAACCCCGATCGGGTGTGGGCCACGGTGGCCCGGGCGTTTCGGACTTTGCGGGAGGGCCGGCCCGGTTAGGACGCCGGCCCGGTTTTGGGGGCCGCGACGGTTTCGGTGATTTTGATGCCGCGGCGTTGGACGAGGTCCAAATAGGTTTTGGGCGGGACCAATTTTTCAATGGGAACGACGCCCGGCTTGGCCACCTCGCCCTGCACCAGCATTTCCAGCACGATGGCCGCGGGAAACCCCGTGGTGCGCTGCATGGCCGAAAAGCCCGTCTTGACGTCCTCGTATTCCAACAAGTTGTAGGCGATTTCGGTCGGGGCCCCGCCCTTCGTCCCCCGCACCGTCACCCGCATGACCAGCAGGTCCCGCTCGCCGGGAAACCGCAGCCGCTCCTCCGCCAACTTGATGAAAAGGCGCCGGGGCGACACCCATTGGCCGTCCACCCGGATCGGCTCGGCGTCCAGAAGCCCCAGATCCTTCAACGCCTGGATTTTTTCAAAGTGGCCGGGGTAGCGCAGGGTTTTGTAGCTGTAGGATTGCACACGTCCTTCGTAGGTCCAGGGACAGGTCGACGTGGCGCCGCCCGTGACCACGCCCTCCAACCGACCCAGGGGCGGACCGAAATCCAGCTCCTCCCGTCGTTCAAAGGACGGCACCAGGACCACCCGCCCTTCCCGCAGTTCGTAGGACTTCCCGAAATAATTGCCGAGAACCCCTTCCATGCTGAACACCAATTTGTAGCCCAGGGGGGGGTGGGGATGTTGGGGGAGGCCGCCGCAGTACATTCGGACCTCGTCGGCGCGGTCCAGCTGCTCGATGCCTCGGGCGGCCAGGACGTTGCAGAGGCCGGGGGCGACGCCGCAATCGGGCGTGACGGTCACCCCGGATTTTTGGGCGCCCCGCTCCAATTTCAGAATTTCCTGGGTGGTGTCAAAATGACCGCCCAAATCCACGTAGTGGGCCCCCGAAGCGATGGCGGCCCGGGCGGCGGCGGGGTTCAAGAAATAGGGGAGGGCGCTGAAGGCCCCCCGGTGGCCGTCGATGGCCTTGGCCAAATCGGTGGCTCGCCGGCCGTCCACCCGCCGGGAGCGGAGCGTCGTGCCGTTTTGTTTGAGCTCTTTGCCGATCAAGGATTGAAGGCGATCCACCGCGGCGCGGGCCAGGGGAAGGGACGCGTCGGCCACGGTGACCGTGGAAGCCCGCCCAAAGAGGGCCAGTTCGAAGGCCGCGGCCATGCCTTGTTTGCCGGCGCCGAGAACGATGTATGCGTAGCCTCGACTCACCCCGTTAGGGTAGCCCCGGGACGGGCCAAATTCAAGGTCGGGCGGGTTTCGCTTTACCGACGGAGGGGACGAAAATTAGGCGGGTTTGCCGTTGCGACGGAGGAGGGGGGCGAGATCCCGGGCGGGCATGGGTTTCCCCAGCAGGAACCCTTGGCCTTCCTCCACGCCCTGGGATTTCAGGAAGTTGAGCTGTTCCTCGTTTTCGACGCCTTCGGCCACCAGGGACAGTCCCAAACTGTGGCCGATGCCGATGATGGCGTTGGTGATGGCGGTGTTGTCCTTGAGGGCCGGAATGCCCTGGACGAACCCCCGGTCGATTTTGAGGGTGTTCAGGGGGAAGAGGCGGAGGCAACTCAGGGAGGAATACCCGACCCCGAAATCGTCCATGGAAATGCGGACGCCCATCTCCCGGAGGTTCTTTAAAATCTTGATCGTTTCGTCGACGTCCTGCATGGCGGCGCTTTCGGTGATCTCGATTTCCAGGGGAAAGCCCGTGTGCTTGCACCGGCTCAGAACCGTCCCCACCGTGGTCAGCAAATTCTGTTGTTGGAATTGTTTGGGCGAAAAATTGACCGCCACCGCGATGGGGGCGAAGCCTTCGGCGTGCCAGCGGCGCGTCTGGTCGGCCACTTCCTGGAGGACCCAATCGCCGATGTTGAGGATCAGACCCGTTTCCTCCGCCACGGGGATGAATTCCACGGGGGACACCTGGCCGCGCCGGGGGTGGTTCCAGCGGATCAGGGCCTCGACCCGGATGATCTCGGCGTCCTTTAAGGAAAAGATGGGTTGGTAATAGAGCTCCAGTTCCCCGCGCTCGGCGGCCTGGCGCAGGTCCGATTCGATTTTCAGTTTGGAGACCAGTCGGCTGTGGGTTTCCCGGTCGAAAATCTCGTGGCGGTTTTTGCCGTTTTTCTTGGCCCGCTGCATGGCGCTTTCGGCTTCGTTGAGCAGCATTTCGGCGTTGACGCTCTCGGGCCCGTTCAAGGCGATGCCGAGGCTCGCTCCGACGCTGACCACTTCGGGGCCGATGTCGCAGGGCGCCCCGATCAGCTCGCGCATGCGGTCGGCGAAGACCACGGCGGAGCGTTCGTTGGCGATGCCGTCCAGGAGGACGGCGAATTCGTCGTCCCCCAGCCGCGCCACCGTGTCGCCGACGCGGGCGTAAGACCGGAGCCGGGCGGCGACGGCCTGCAGCAAACGGTCGGCCGCCTCGTGGCCGGCGCGTTCGTTGATCGTGCTGAACCGGTCCAAATCCACGTACAAAACGGCGAACAAATAACCGGGCTGCCGCTTCACGCGGTCCAGGGTGTTCGTCAGGCGGTCCAGGAAGAGGGCCCGGTTGGCCAGGCCCGTGACTTTGTCGTGGAACGCCTCGTGGCGGAGCTGTTCCTCCGCGGAT
Organism: Elusimicrobiota bacterium; assembly: GCA_035332125.1. Classification (GTDB taxonomy): domain Bacteria; phylum Elusimicrobiota; class Elusimicrobia; order FEN-1173; family FEN-1173; genus JADKIY01. The sequence goes on from DAOQNO010000137.1 coordinate 3,114, forward strand.
TTCCGCGTCGTGATGTCCGTCTGGGAGCCCACCAGGCGGTAGGCGGCGCCGGCGTCGTCCCGCACGACCAGCCCCCGGGTCAGGGCCCAATGGTAGGTGTTGTCCCGGTGTCGGATGCGGTATTCGATTTCCAGGGAATCCTTGCCCGGCTGCCCCGTTTCGGAGAGGGTGCGTTTCACCATTTCGACGTCGTCGGGGTGGACCCGGTCGAGCCAGACGCTCGGGGCGTTGCCCAGTTCGGCGTCGGAATAGCCGAGCAGGGCTTTCCAGCGGGGCGAAAAGTAGATCCGGTTGTTGGGCAGGTTCCAGTCCCAGAGCCCGTCGTTGGCGGCCCGGGCGGCCAGGGCGTATCGCTCCTCGGACGCCTTGAGGGCCTCCAGGGCGGCCTTTCGGCCCGTGATGTCCCGGATGAGAATGATGGCCTGCCCGTCGTCCATGGGGCGGAGGCGCGCTTCGTAAAATCCCAGGGAAGCACCGGCCAGCAGGGCGTATTCCAGGGTGGTCGGCGCCCGGGCGGCTCGGGCCTGGCGAAGGGAATCCCGGAACCGACGGCCCACGTCCGGGTTGGGGAACGATTCAAGGGGGCGTCCGATCCAGCGGCCGGATTCCGCGTTGTCGTCGAAGGAAGCCCCGCTGAACTCGACGATTTCCTCCTGCTCGTTGATCACCAGGAAGAGGTCGGGGAACGTTTGGAAGATGGCCTGCAAATGGGTGTTCCGACGGGCGATTTCCTGGCCGCGCAGGTCGAGCGTGTGTTCGAGATTCTTTCGGTCTTGTTCGTCTTGGTGGTAGGCTTCGTTGACGGCTTTCAAAAACGAGCGGAACCGCCAGAGGAAGGGTCCCCCGCGGTCTTTAAAAAATCGGGCGTATTGTTTTTTAAGGAGACCATGAAGACGTGAATTCATCCGACCTCCTTTCGTCCCTGCGTCCCGTGGCCCGTGCCGGCCGTCGCGTCCGGGAGGCCTTATATACTTAGCCCCCGTTTCACCTATAATCAAGGGGCAAAAGGGGTCTTTATCCCCCCGGAGGGGTCGGTGGCGAAGATCGGTCTGACGCGATTGGCGGTGCTACAAACGAAGCCGCGAAGGGGCGCGGTGGCGGAGAACCGCGACCGGGCCCTGGCCCGGATGGCCGAGGTGCCGGCCGATGTCTATGTGCTCCCGGAACTGGCGTTTACCGGGTATCATTTCGACCGCCCCGAGGACATGGCGGCCCTGGCCGAGCCGGCCGCCGACGGCCCTTCCGGCCGGGCGATGGCGAATTTCTGCCAAAAGAAAAAAGCCTGGGCCGTTTTCGGATTCGCCGAATCGTCGGGGGGGCGGGTTTTTAACGCCGCCGCCCTTTGGGGGCCGACCGGACTGGTCGGGGTATACCGCAAAATCCACCTGTTCGGCCGTGAAAAAACGCTCTTTTCCCCGGGGGACGGGCCCTTCCCCGTCTGGTCCCTGCCGCCGGGGCGTATGGGTCTCATGATCTGTTTCGACTGGTTTTTCCCCGAGTCCATGCGCGCCCTGGCCCTGGCGGGGGCGCAAATCGTTCTGCATCCCGCCAATCTGGTATTGCCCCATTGCCCCCAAGCCATGATCACCCGGTGTCTGGAGAACCGCGTGTTTGCGGCCACGGCCGATCGGGTGGGCGAAGAAGCCGGCGGGACGGGTTCCCTTCGTTTTATCGGTCAGAGCCAGATCGTGTCCCCCCGGGGAGACCTGTTGCACCGGTTGG
>DAOQNO010000138.1:0-4803 GCA_035332125.1 Elusimicrobiota bacterium
CTCCTCGACCACGAAATCCACGCCCACGATGGGGTCGCCGAGGGGCCCCGCGTCCGGGTGTCCCTTCCAAAACAAAAGGGGAATGTGAAGGGCCAGGGCGATCCCGAGGCACAGCACCTCCCGGGGTTTCCCGAAAACGTGATCGTTCAGATCCAACGAACTGGCGGTCATGGCGCGGCGCGGACTTCCTTTTGCCGGGTCGCGATGGCGATCTTTTTGGCCCGGGTTTTCGTTTTGATGACTTCCATCAAATTCTCCACGTCCTCGTAATCCACGTCCTTGTCGGCCCGAATGATGACCATCGGATTGTTTTTCTTTTTCAGCTTGTCGTCCAAGCGACGGGGAAGGTCGCCCACGGCCACGATGTCTTCGTCGATGGCCACCCGCAGGTCCGTGCCCAACGACACCGAAATATTCTTTTCCTTGGTTTCGGCGGTGTACGCGTCGGGCAGGGTGACTTCCATGTTCGGAATGTTGAGGACGGGGGCCGCCACGAGCATGACGATGAGCAACACCAGAGTGATGTCGATGATGGGCGTGATGTTGATGCCCGAAATGCCGGCGCCCTGGTCCCGGACCTTTTTCACGATTTGGCCGCCCGCTTGACGAGGGAGAGCTTTTCCGCCCCGGCCTGCTTGGCCGTGTCGAGGGCCGTCACCATCCGCCCGTGGGAGATGCCCTTGCCCGCCGTGATAATGACCGTGCGGTCGTCCTTGCGGCTCAACTCGCCCCGCAAGTTCGTGAGAAGCTGGAGTTCCGTGGTCAGCTTGTTGGTGTTTAGGTAATACCCGTCCGTGCGGACGTCCAGGAAGAGGGGCTTTTCCTTCACGGTCTGATCCGCCTTCACGGCGACGGCGCCCCGGGAGGCGTAGACCTGGATCATGGACTGCATGACCATCGGGGTGATCAGCATCAAAACGATGAGGAGGACCAGCGAAACGTCGGCCAGCGGCACGACGTTGATTTCGCTGATTTCTTCCGCCTCGCCTTTTTCGATGGACCCTTTCTTCACCGGGAATCCCCCTAGCGCTTGTCCCCGAAGACGGCGAGCAACAGCCGTTGGCCGTAGGTGTTCATTTCCACCAGCGTCGCCCGCAGGCGGAAGTTGAAATAGTTGTAGATGATGGCCGCGGGAACGGCGACCACAAGGCCCGCGACGGTCGTGATCAAAGCTTCCGAAATACCGGCCGCCACCACCGACGGCCCCCCGGAACCCGATCGCGCCAGGTCGTGAAAGGCGCGCAACACGCCGAGCACGGTGCCCAACAGCCCGATCAAGGGCGAAATAAAGCTGATGGTGCCGAAGAGGCCGACCCGCTTGCGCAGGAATTCCTGGCCTTCCTCTTTTTCAATGACCATGCCGTCTTCGGCGTCCAGCCGGGAAACGAGGGAGCCTTCCAGACCGGCTTTGAAAACCCGGGCGAAGGCGCCGTGGGAAACCTCGCACAAGGCGATGGCGTCCCGAAGCCTTTTTTCCCGGACCAGGCCCATGATGCGTTCCCAGAGTTCCCGGGGAAATTTGGCCTCTTTGCGGAACACCCAGAACCGCTCGGCGGTGAACGCCAACAGCAGCACCGAAAACACCAAAATCGTGCTGATGATGGGCGGGTTGATCATGAACCATTCTTTGAAGCCCATGGATGTCATCTTACTTGCCTCCCTTCAGTGCGGAAATCTTTTCCTGCGCGATGGCCCGCCACTCCGCGTTGGTGCTGTGGGAGGCGATGTCCTGATAAACAGCGACGGCGTCCGCTTTGGCCCCGTCGCCCTCCAACGCCTCGCCCAACATCACCAACCCGGCGAGGCGGAATTTGTTGTCCCGGGGCGTGAGGGCCTGCAGGGACCGGTAGGCCGCTTTTTCCTCGGCGGGGGCCCTCAGTTTCTTGAAGCAACGACCCATGGAGAAATAAGCTTCAAACACTTCGGGCTGGTCCGACGGCACTTTTTTGTAGGCTTCCGCCGCCTTGGCGAAGTCCTCGGCCTGCTCGTAGAGCTGTCCGGTCTGGAGAATCGCGAAGGGCGCCTTGGGGTCGCCGGGGTATCGTCGGAGGAAATCCTGGTAGGCGCTCACGCCCTGGTAGGGTTGACCGGCCTTGCCGTAACACACGGGGATGTTCAAGGAGGCGTCCCGGGCCTTCGGATCGTCGGGATGCTTTTCAATGAAATCGTGGAAGGCCACCGCGGCTTCCCCGTAATTCTTCAGGCTGAAATAGGCCACGGCCAATTTAAACCGGGAGTCCTTGGCCAGGGCGTCCTGGGGGTAATTGAGGATGAAGTTCTTGAAATTCATGACCGCGTTGGCGAAGTCGCCCTTCAGGAAATAGGAATCGGCTTTGTAATAATAGGCCTGGAGGGCCTGGCTGCTGTTGGGGAAATCGAGGATCAAACGCTCGAAATAATCCAGGGCTCGGTCGTAATTTTTCCGGTTGTAGGCCTCCGCCCCCAATTCCCAATAGATGTCCGCGGTGAATTTGCTCTGGGGGAACTGGTCGGCCACGCCCTTCATGTCGTCGCCGGTTTTCCCCTGTTTGTAGTAGGCCATTTGCAACAAATCCTGAACCTCCCCCATTTTCTCGTCCAGGGGGTATTTTTCCATGTAGGCCTTGTATTGTTCGATGGCCCGGGGCATGTCGCCGGCGTTGTAGTGGCACTGCCCCATCATCAGCATGGATTCCTTGGCCAGGGGCGACTCGGGATATTTTTCGACGATCTGGCGAAAGTAACCGTAGGCCTGGGGGTACTGGCCGAGGCCGAACTGGGTGCGGGCCGATTGGAACATGGCGTCCGGGGCCAGGCGGCTGGTGGGGTAGCGTTCCGTCAGCGTCGTCCACTTTTTGATCGCGTCGGTGAAATATTCCAGGCGGTAGAGGGCCAATCCCGATTGGTGCAGGGCGCGGTCGGCCCGGGAATCGTCCGGATACTTGTTGAAAAATTCCTCGTAAAAGCTCGCGGCCTTTTCGTACTCGTGCTTGTTGAAAAACACGTCGGCGGAATCCAGCAGGGCGGTTTTTTTGACCTCGGGATTGTCCATCTGCTGGGACAATTCCAGGGCCCGGGCTTGAGTTTCCACGGCCTGGTCGTAGAGCCCCAGGCGGGCCAAGCTGGCCGCCACGCCCAGGGTGGCGCCCGGCAGCAAGTCCGTCTGGCGGAAGTTTTTGATCAACAGATCGTAGGTTTGCCGGGCCAATTCGAATTGGCCGATGTTGAAGTAGGATTCCGCCACCCAATAATAGGTTTCGGCCTGCCACCGGGAGGGGCTGGCGGGGGCGGTTTTCAAAATGGTGTAGACGTGGGTGACCACTTCGGCATACCGCTTGTCCTGCACCAGAGCCACCGCCAGAAGATAAAGGGCTTTTTCGTAGTAAGCCGTGTTGGGGTATCGGTCCAAAATGGATTGATAGGTCGTCATGGCGTCGTCGGTCTGCTTCATCATCTGCTGGCAAAGACCCATCAGCAACGACACCTTGGCGTAGAGCTCGCCCCACTCGAAATCCTTCAGAAACTTCTGGGACCGGGCGATGGCTTGATCGTATTGCCCCTGGACGGCCAAGCACCAGATGACTTTGTACTGGGCGTCCATGGCGTAATCGTCCAGGGCCGCCAGGGCCCCAAAACCGGTGATGGCCTTGCCCAACTCGTTTTGACGGAGGGCGATTTCCGCCAGAAGGTACTGACTCGAGGGCCCCGAAATGTTTTCGGGGAATTCCTTCATCAACTGGGTCCAATTTTGCCCGGCGGCTTCGAAACTGCCGTTCTGGAAATTGACGCACCCCATGCGGAACAGGGCGTAGGGCCGGAGGGGGCTCTGCAGCTCCTTCTCGTGAATCCGCTTAAAGGCGCTGTAGGCCAGGGGGTATTCCTTGGATTGAAAATAGGCCTCGCCCATTTGAAACAGGGCCTTGTCGGTCCACACCTTGGCGGTGTCGTTGTCCACCAAATCTTTGAGGATCTGCGCCGCGGCGATCACCCGATGGGACAACCGCTGACACACGCCCCGGTAATACTGGCAAGCCGGATCGTCCGGGGCCCGCTCCAGAAGCGACAGGGCGTCCTGATACTCGCCCCGTTCCATGCGGATCAGGGCCAGCGGCACCACGACCTGGGGCAAATTGGCGTACCCGGCGTTGGACTGGAGGAGTTTGAGCAAATAGATCTCCGCCTTGCCGTGTTCGCCCCGGACCAGGAAACAATGGGCGGACCCGAGCAGGGATTCCGCGCGAAGGGTCGCGTTTTTGGATTTCTCCACCCAGGCGAAATGATCCAGCGCGGTCAGAAATTTTTTAAGGTTGTAGTGGCATTCCCCCAGCCGAAGGCGGGCGCTGATGGCGAGGTTTTCCTGAGAGGACCCGTAGGCGCCGATGAATTCCTTAAACTCCCCCGCGGCTTCGTTGAAGCGGCTCTGGCGGAAAAAGGATTCGGCCTTCAGGTATTTGACGGCGGCCGCTTTGGGGTCCCGAGGAAACTGTTTTAAAAAGGTGTCGCAGCCGGCCACGGCGGATTCGTATTGGCCGGACTGGAACGTGCCGGACAACACCGCGAAATACCGCTCCGCGTCGGGATTGACCATCACCGCCCGGGCGCCCAGCGCCAGACAGAGAAGACCTCCCGGGAGGAACCGGCGGATCGCGTGGCTCAAGATGGATGTGCTCCTGGTGCCGATCACGTTGCGCATAGTCAAATTTACTGGGCCGCGGGAACGGCGGGCGCTGTCGCCCCATTGCCGGGGGCCGATCCGGCGCCGTCCGATTCGGCCGGAATCTCCAGCGGCACTCGCTTAGAGACGCGAAGCCCATAGCCTTCAAG
>DAOQNO010000139.1:0-4755 GCA_035332125.1 Elusimicrobiota bacterium
AGGTGTGGCCGTGGAAAAAACTTTTGAATTGGTCGTAGCGCCCCAGGAAGGCCCGGAAAATCTTGTCCGACGTCAGCGTGGCCGCCAGGGGCAGATAGCCCCCCGTCAGGGACTTGGCCACGCAGAGGAAATCGGGCACCACGCCCTCCTGTTGGACGGCGAACATCGTTCCCGTACGGCCGAACCCCGTGGCCACTTCGTCGGCGATCAAGGGCACCCCGTGTTTCCGGCAAAGGCGGGCGAACCCCCGCAGATAGCCCGGGGGCATGACCCACAGGCCCACGGCGGCCTGCACGAGGGGCTCGACGATGGCCGCCACCAGCCGGGACCGCCGCTCCTTTAAAATTTTTTCCGCCCCCGACAGGCATTCCCACCGGCAGCCCGTCTCCGCCCGAAAATCGCCCGGCCGGGGCGCGGGGCCCCGGACGCGCTCGTCGCCGGTGCGCAACCGGGGCGTCGACGGCTTTTTCCGAAAGGGACACCGGTCGCAGTGGGGCGAGGGCGCAAACCGCGCCCGAAAGAGCAGCGGCCGGAACACTTTTTGAAAATGGGCGATGCCGCCCACGGACACCGCCCCCAGGGTATCCCCGTGGTAGGAATGGGACAGGGCCAGGTATTCCCGCCGACGCGTTGAGGGACCCTCGGTGTGCACCCGATATTGAAAAGCCATCTTGAGGGCGACTTCCACCGCCGTGGCCCCGTTGTCCGAATAAAACACCCGGGAAAGTCCCTTCGGCGCGATGTCGGCCAGGGCCTTTCCCAGTCGAATGGCGGGCTCGTGGGTGAGCCCCAAAAAGGTGCTGTGGGCCACCCGGCCCAATTGGCGGCGAACCGCCCGGTCCAGGGCGGGTTCCCGGTGGCCGTGGACCGTGACCCAGAGGGAGGAAACGCCGTCGATGTATTCCCGACCGTGCTGGTCCTTCAACCGTACGCCCCGGGCGCTTTGAACGATGGTCGGCTCTTCCTTGTTCCACTCGGCCTGCTGGGTGAAGGGATGCCAAAGGTATTTCTTGTCCCATTGGCCGAGGATCTTGGCGGAGGTCACGGCCGTCCTCCAAAAATATCCGTTCGCCAGGCCGCCGCAATTCGGCGGGCCGGCGCGCCCGATTTCAGGGAGGATTTTCCCCAGGGAAGAACCGTCACCGGCCGACGACCCAGGACCGCCAAAAGCCGGGGGTTGGAACGCTCGGCTTCGTTTTTCCCCCGGTATCCGCTCACCACCACCCGGCGGACCTTCAGGCCCCGACGCTCCAGGGCTTCCAGGGTCAACAACGTGTGGTTCAACGTGCCCAGGCCCGGACGGGCCACCACCCAGACGGGCAGGCCGAAAGAGCGCGCGGCGTCAGCCACCGTCAATTTCCCATGGAAAGGGACCAGCGCGCCCCCGGCCCCTTCCACGACCACGACGTCGAACCGTTTGGTGAGTTCCTTCCAGGACGCCACCACGTTTGTCCAGGCCCGCCGCCCGGCGACGGTTCCGGTCCGCCCCAAACCGAATTTCACGATGGGCGCCAGGGGCCGGGAATAATAAAAGGGGGTGACCTCCGCCCGGGTTTGGCCGGAGCCCGCCGCGCGGATCAGAGCGTCGGTGTCCGCCCAGGAGCCGCAGGCGAAGGGTTTGAAGACCCCGACGTTTTTGCCGGCCCGCCGAAGGGAGCGGGCCAGCCCCGCCGCCACGTGGGTTTTCCCCACGCCGGTGTCGGTGGCCGTCACAAACACGCCTTTCACGAAACCTCCACGGCGTTTTTTTCCCGCCATCGACGGACCACCGCCAGGGCCCCGTCGATCTGTTCCTCCGTGTGACCGGCCGTGAGGGAAAACCGCACCCGGGCCGTGCCCTCGGGAACGGTGGGCGGCCGAACGGCGGGGGCCAAAAACCCCGCGTCCCAGAGAGCGGCCGAAAGATCCAGGGCCGCCGACGTTTCCCCCACCACGACGGGGACGATGGGCCCGTCCCCTTCCAACCCCAGCCCCGCCCGCAGACGGGCCGAAAGGGCGAACAGCTTTTTCCGCCCGGCGTCGTCTTCCCGCGCGATGGAGAGGGCGGCCAGGGCCGCGCCGGCGGAGGCGGGGGCCAGGGCCGTCGAATAAATATAGGCCCGGGCCTTGTTTTGAAGCCAATCGACGAGCGCCCGGGAACCGCCCACGAATCCCCCCTGGGCGCCCAGGGCCTTGGAAAGCGTGCCCATGCAGACGTCCACTTCTTTTTCCAATCCCAAATCGTTCACGACGCCCCGCCCCTGGGGACCCCAGACGCCCGTGCCGTGAGCCTCGTCGACGTAAAGCCGGGCCCCGCGCCGTCGGCAAACCGCCGACAATTCCACCAGGGGGGCCCGGTCGCCGTCCATGGAATAAACGCTTTCCACCAACACCCAACGCTCCCCCCCGCCCCCGAGGCGGCCCAGGACCTTTTCCAAATCCTCGGGATCGTTGTGGCGGAAGACCTTGAGGCGCGCCCGGGAGAGACGGGCGCCGTCCACCAGGGACGCGTGGGCCAGCCGGTCCAGGACGACGGTGTCCTCCGGCGACAGAAGCGCCGTGAGGGACCCCACGTTGGCCTGGTACCCCGAAGGAAAAACCAAAGCGGCCTCGGTCCCCTTGTGATCCGCCAGCGCCTCTTCCAATTGACGGTGGAGCGCCAGGGTCCCGCCCATGAGTCGGGAGGCCGTGGCCCCGGCGCCCCATTCCCGGACGCCGCGGGCGGCGGCCTCCGCCACGGCGGGGTGGCCCGCGAGGTCCAGATAATTGTTGGAGGCGAAATTCACGACGGTCCGTCCGTCGATGGCGGTGCGGGCCCCCGGCGCCGCCGAAAGGCGGCGGGGATCGCGAAAGCGGTTTTCCTTCCGAAGAAGGTCCAGCGCCCGGGACAACCGGTCGGTCAGCGCGGAGCGCATTCGGGTTTTTCCAGAACCACGGAGGCCAGGGCCCCGCCGAAACCGAAGGACAGGGAGGCGGCCCGGCGCAGGACCGCCGGGCGCGAACGGCCGGGGACAAAGTCGATGGATTCGGTTTCGGGGTTTTCCAAGTTGAGGGTCGGCGGCAGTCGCCCGTCGCGCAGGGCCAGGAGGGTAAATCCCAATTCCACCGCGCCGGTGGCGCCCAACAAATGTCCCGTGGCGCCCTTGGTGGAGGACACCGGCGGCGCGCCGCCTTCTTGAAAGAGGGACTCCAGGGCCCGGGTTTCCAGGGCGTCGTTCAAAAGGGTCGCGGTGCCGTGGGCGTTCACGTAGTCCAAATCCGACGGGGACGCCCCGGCCCGGGTCAAGGCGCGCCTTAGGCAATCGGCCATGCGGCGGCCCTGGGAGTTGAACCGCGTGGCGTGGTGGGCGTCGCAGGAAAAATCCCCCCCCGACACTTCGGCGTAGATGGCCGCGCCCCGGGCCCGGGCCAGGTCCCACCTCTCCAAAACGAAAACCCCGGCCCCTTCGCCCAGGAGAAAACCGTCCCGGGCCCGGTCGAAGGGGCGCACCCGGCGGCCCGGCGAAAGCACGCCCATTTGGTCGAAGCCCGCCACGTAGAGCGGATGAAAAGACGATTCGGCGGCCCCGGCCAGGGCCCGGTCCACGCGCCCCTCGCGGATCCACCCGGCGGCCACCAACACCGACTGGGCCCCGGTGGCGCAGGCCGACGACAAATTGATCACCGGGCCCCCGACCCGCCCCAGGCGCGCCACGGTGGAGCACACGTCCTCGGGCGGCCGCCAGTCCAGGGCGTTCCGGGAAAATTCGGAGAGGAGCGGTTTGCTGCCGCTCACGGAACAGCCGCATCGTTCGCCGCCCGTCCAGGCGTCGCCCACCTCGGCCAGGGCCTCGGCCGCGGCCCGTTCCGCCCAGGCCAGGGCCCGATGGCGGACGTCCGGCAAGGGCACCCGGGCGCCCGCGGGGCCCACGGCGCTGTCGCCGCCCGTCAGGCGGGCCCAGGAGCTTTCCCGGTTGTCGCCCAGGGGCGTCACGAGCCCCAGGCCCGTGACGGCGACCCGTTCCCGGTCCGGTCGCGTCGTCACAACAGTCGGGAATCCACGTTGAAGATTTGCCCCGACACCGAGGGCAACTCGGCCAACAAAACCACCAATTTCTCCAGGTCGGCCAGGTCCGTGGGACGTCCCAACGCGTGGGCGGCCACGACCTTGTCTTTGACGGCGGCGGGAAGGGAATCGGACATTTCGGTGGGGTGGAAACCCGGAAGAACGGCGTTGACGCGAACGTTGAATCGGCCCAGTTCCTTGGCGGCGGCCTTGGTCAAACCCAGGAGCCCCGCCTTGGCGGCCGCGTAGTTGGCGCAACCCACGCCGCCCCGGACCCCGACGATGGATCCCACGTTGATCACGGCGCCGGATTTTTCCCGGACCATGTGCTTGGCCGCGGCTTGAAGGCAATAGAACGCCCCGGACAAATTGACGTCCACGACCGCGCGCCACTCCTCGGGGGTCATGTTCAAAAGGGCCCGGTCTTTGGTCGCCCCGGCGTTGTTGACCAAAACGTCGAGCCGGCCCCAGCGGGCGATCACGCCGTCGATCAATTCCCGGCACTGGAGGGGATCGGCGAGATCCGCGGCGGCCGCGTCCGAACGGACGCCGGCGGCCTGCAGCTCGCCCAGAACGGCTTCGGCTTCCCCCCGGCGGGCGCGGTAATGGACGACCACCGAATGGCCGGCCCGGCCGAAGGCGAGGGCCAACCGGCGGCCGATGCCCCGGCTGGACCCCGTGACCAACACGTTCACTGGCGGGTGGCGCGGGTGACCATCTCCACCCGATCG
>DAOQNO010000140.1:0-4744 GCA_035332125.1 Elusimicrobiota bacterium
CAATTGGAAACGATGCCCAGGCGAAACCCCCGGCGTCGAAGGGCGCGCAGGGTCGGTAGGGCGTCGTCGAACAAACGCCAATGGCGGGGGTGGGCGAAGCGGCCGTAGAGATCGTTGAAAAACGTGTCGAAGGCCCGGGGCGCGAACCGGGCGCCGAAGACCCGACGGACCATTTTCCGCCACCAGAGTTTCTCGGCGTTGTCGTTTTTGGGCAGGGCGTGGCGGTGGCGGTCCCGCCAGGCGGCTTGAAACCGTTCCTCCACCCAGGCCACGGGCAAGCGCAGGCCGTGCCGGCGGGCGGCCCGGGTATAGATGTGCCCCACGGATGGGTGGGCGCGCAGAAGGGTGTTTCCCGCGTCGAAGAAGACCGCGCGGACCGGGCGGGGGTTCAGCGCTTTTTTCGGGCTTTTTCGCGCCGTTTGATTTCTTCCCATTGGACCATGACTTCTTTGACGCTTTTGAGTTTCTTCTTTCCGAAAACGTGGGGGTGCCGGCGGACGATTTTGCGGCAGAGGCCGTCGATCACGTCCGCCATGGTGAACCTTTTTTTCTCCCGGGCCAGTTGAGCGTGAAAAACGATTTGGTGGAGCAAATCGCCCAGTTCCTCGCAGAGGTTGTCCGGGTCGTTTTTGCGGATGGCCAGCGCCACTTCGGCGGATTCTTCCTTTAAATGGCGAACCAAACTTTTGTGGGTTTGACGCCGGTCCCAGGGACAACCGCCCGGGGCCCGAAGCCGGGCCATCAAGCGCAAAAGGTCGTTTAAGTTTTGTTTCGCCATGGGAGCCTAATTCTATATATTTCCGTCGGGTATTGGGGTTTTCCCCGGGGGTTTTTTTGGTATTATGGCCCTTCATGGAATCCGGCCCCGCGGTCCTTTCCCAGAGCTCCAAGGACGGGGCGCGTTGCGAAGGCGCCGGACGCGGAATGGGTCGGTAATCGAATTCATGGTTTTTTTTCCCGCTTTTCTCGAATTGTCCGGCAAGGAGTGCCTGGTGGTCGGCGGCGGCGACGTGGCCCTTCAAAAAACCCGGGATTTGATCGCCGCCCGGGCCCGGGTCACGGTGGTGGCCACCCGGTTTCGCCCCGAATTTCGGAAACACAAGGGTCTTCGGCGGCTTCGGAGGGCCTTTCGCCCCGGCGACGTTCCCGCGGGTCCCGGTCGCCCCTGGTTGGTGGTGGCGGCCACGGACGACGAGGCCCTTCACGCCCGGATCGCCGATCTTTGCCGTCGTCGGCGGGTCTGGGTCAACGTCGTCGATCGGCCCGCCTTTTGCGATTTCATCGTCCCGTCCGTGGCCCGGCGCGGGCTTGTGACGGTGGCGGTTTCCACCGGGGGCCAAAGCCCGGCCCTGGCCAAATTCATCGGCGGAAAAATCCGGGCCTCGTTGGGTCCCGAGGTCGGGCGTTTGGGACGCCTCCTGGCGGACCTGCGGCCCGCCCTTCGGCGACTGCCCATGGCGGAGCGCCGGGAACTGTTGTCTTGTTTCGTTTCGGACGGCGCCCTGGCGGAAATCCGCCGCTCCGGCGCCGTCGCCCTTCGGCGGTATAAAAAAATGATTTTGAATTCCGTTCCTCGGGAGTAACGCGTGCAACGTTGGGAAGCCCTGTTGTTCGATTTCGGTTATTTGGGGTACGCCGCGGCCCTGGTGTTGGCCGTCGTCTACGCTCTGACCCGTCGGGACGATTTGATGGCCCTGGGCCACCGCCTGCTGGTCGGGGCGGCCCTCCTCCATTCCGCGAGCCTGGCCGTGGGCCTCTGGGCGGAATCCCACCGGCCCGGACACGTCGGTTACGCTTTTTGGAGCCAATGGTTCGCCAGTCTCTCCCTCTTCGCTCTTCTGATCGTTCTGATTTATCTCTTCGCCCAACACCGGGCGCCCGTGTCCATCTTGGGGGTGTTCGTGCTGCCCCTGGCCGTTTTCCTCCTGACCTTGGCCCTCACCCAGGCGTTCCTGGCCAGTCCCCGTTGCCCCTTCGCCTCCGTGGAGGATTTTCTGAAGATCGCCGACGCCACGCGCCGTCAGCCCGACATCGCCCCCACCTTTTGGACCGCCGTGCACGTGCCGCTCATTTTCCTCGCCTACGCCGCTTTTGCCAACGCCTTCGGGATCGGCCTGGCCTACCTGATCGGCGAACGCCAGATCAAATCCCACCGGCCGACGGAATTGGGCTACCGCCTTCCCGCGTTGGAGGTCATGGACCGGTTGATCGCTCACATCGTGTTGATCGGGTTCCCGGCGCTGACCGTGGGGCTCGCTTTGGGCGCCGGCGGCGCCCGCGCCGCCGGGGGGCCCGGCTGGGCCGGAGATCCCAAGGTCCTTTGGTCCCTGGTCATGTGGGGCGTCTATTTGTCGTACATCGTTCTTCGTTACGTGGTCGGCTGGCGCGGCCGGCGAACGGCCTATTTGTCCCTGGCCGGGTTCGGGGTGGTGTTGTTCACCTACGTGGGCGTCAGCTTTTTCTCCCGGATGCACGGGTTCCTTCAGGCCGGGGGGGCGCTCCCGTGAAGCTTCGGCTCGTCGGCCTCTCCCACCGCACCGCGCCGGTGGAATGGCGGGAACGCCTGGCGGTGCCGGAAGGCCGTCTTCCGGTGTTGGTGGAGTCGATCAAGAACAGCGCGGGGGCGGTGGAAACGGTGGTGCTGTCCACCTGCAACCGGGTGGAAGTCTACGCCGTGACGCCCGACGACGGCGAAACGGAATGCTTGTTGCGCAATGAACTGTCGGGTCTTCATCTCGATAAAACCCTGGACGACAGTCTTTACAGTTTGGAGGACGATGCGGCCGTGCGGCACTTGTTCCGCGTGGCGGCGGGGTTGGATTCCCTGGTGATCGGCGAATCGGAGATCCTCGGGCAGGTCAAACGCGCCTACGATTTGGCCCAACGGGCCGGGTCCACCGGGAAACTGACCAACGTCCTGTTTCAGCGGGCCATTTATCTCGGAAAAAAAGTCCGGACCGCCACGAAAATATCCGAGGGGCCCACTTCGGTCCCCAGTCTGGCGGTGGCCCTCGCCGAGCGCATTTTCGGGGATCTGTCGACCAGCCGGGTGTTCGTCCTGGGCGCGGGGCCCATGGCGGAGATGGCCGTTCGGGCCCTTAAGTCCCAGAAAGTCGCGGATCTCCTGGTGGCCAACCGGACCGGGGAAAAGGCCGAGGCCATGGCGCGGCAATTCGGCGGCCGGGCCATTCCCTTCGACCGACGGGCGGAGGGGTTGGTGGAGGCCGACATCGTCCTGTGCTCCACCGGGGCGCCGGACGTCGTGATCACGCGTAACGACGTGGCCCGGGCCCTGGAGCGGCGCCGGGGAAAATCCCTCTTTTTGATCGACATCGCGGTGCCCCGGGACGTGGACGCCTCGGTCAACGATTTGGAAAACACCTACCTCTACAACGTGGACGATTTGGAATCCCTGGTGGCCGAAAGCCTGGTCAAGCGGCGCGACGAAATTCAAAAGGCCGACGGCCTCGTGGACGACAAAACGAACGAGTTCGCCGCCTGGTACCGGGCTTGGCTGGCGGGCGACACCGCGACCCTTCGCCACGCCCCGGCCGAATCGGCCGATGGATCCGCGGCGGCCGAAACGAAAGGCGGGATTGTCTCGTGGCCCAATTGATCATCGGCACCCGGGGGAGCGCCCTGGCCCTGGCCCAATCGAAAATGGTCAAAGCCCGGTTGGAGGCCCTGGCCCCCGATCTGCGCGTCGACCTTCAAATCATCAAGACGACCGGGGACAAAATGACCGAGTCGCCCCTGGCGAACCTGGGGGGCAAGGGCGTTTTCACCAAGGAGATCGAAGAGGCGCTCCTGGACCGCCGGGTGGACCTGGCGGTCCATTCCCTGAAGGATTTGCCCACGCAACTGCCCCCCGGGCTCACGGTGGGCGCCGTGCTTGAACGGGAAGACCCCCGGGATTGCCTCGTTTCCCGGTTCGGCGAACAGCTGCTGGAATTGCCGTCCGGCTCCGTGGTGGGCACCAGCTCCCTGCGTCGGCAGGCCCAGATTCGCGCGGCCAAGAAAAACATCCGGGTTCAAGACACCCGGGGGAACCTGGACACGCGGCTGAAGAAAGTGACCGAAGGCGAATTCACCGCCGTCGTCGTCGCCTACGCGGGGGTGCGGCGGCTGGGCCGGGCCGATGAAGTGTCCGAAGTGATCCCCTTGGAAATCATGCTCCCGGCCCCCGGGCAGGGATTCATCGCCATCGAAATCCGCGAAGGCGACGAGGCCACCGCGGTCTGGGTGAAACGCCTGAACCACGAAATGAGTTTTCGCTCGGCCACCGCCGAACGGGCCTTTTTGGCCGGGCTGGGCGGCGGTTGCCGGGTGCCGATCGCGGCCCACGCCCGGGCCGACGGCAACCGGCTGGTGATGGACGGTCTCGTGATCAGCGTCGACGGGCAGCGACTCCTCCGCGTGAAAGACCAGGGGCCCCTGACGGACCCCCTGGGGTTGGGGAACCTGTTGGCCGCCCGGGCCTTGGAAAACGGCGCCGCGAACATTTTGAAAGAAACGGTTTCCTGAAAGGAACGCCATGGCCGAATCCATCCACGGACACGAAGTGATGCGCTTGATGGCCGCCGCGCCGGCGGGGATTCCCCGGGACCAATTGGAGCGGGCCATCGCCGAACGGTTCGGCCCCGAGGCGCGTTTTCACACCTGTTCCGCTTCCAACCTGACGGCGGGGGATTTGATCCGGTTTTTGGAGGGCCGCGGGAAATTCTCGCCCACGACGGACGGGGCC
>DAOQNO010000141.1:0-4736 GCA_035332125.1 Elusimicrobiota bacterium
CAACATCGCCGTGGCGGTGTTTAAACGCTCGGAAGCTTACCCCCTCGACGTGGCCCGCGACGTGCGCGAGTCTCTGGCGGATCTGCGGCGGCAACTGCCCGGGGACGTCCATCTGGACGTGATCTACGATCAATCCGTTTTTATCCGGGAAGGTATTTCCGATGTGTTCGGCAACGTTGTGGTGGGAGGCCTGCTCGCCTATTTTATTCTTTGGGCTTTTCTACGGAGCCATCGGCGGGCGATGATCGTGGGTCTGACCATCCCCTTGGCGCTCTTGCTCACCGTGGCCGTCTTCTGGAAAATGGATTTGACCTTGAACCTGCTGACCCTGGGGGGCTTGGCCCTGGGCGTGGGGATGCTGGTGGACGCCGCCGTCGTCATCATTGAGAACATTTCCCGCCACCGGGACCTGGGGAAAAGCTTGAAAGACAGCATTCTGGACGGCGGGGAGGAGGTGGGGGGCGCGGTCACCTTTTCCGTTTTAACGATTTTGGCCGCCTTCGCTCCGATTCCTTTCGCGGCCGTCGGAGTGGCGCAAAAGGTTTTCACGCCCATCGCCGTGGCCGTCATGCTCAGCCACGCCATGTCCCTGGTGGTGGGGTTCACCTTCGTGCCGGCCATCGGCATTCTTTTTTTGGAAAGCGGCCGCGGGCGGGAATGGATTCCCCCAGGGGTGGCGGTTTTTGTTCGGGATTTGTGGGCGGTGTGGAATAAACAATGGACGAGGTTGAAGGACCGGGCTCGTCAAACCGCTTTTTACCGTTGGCGGTGGGAACAATGGGCCGCCCGGCCCGGGCATTGGTACGAGAGCGCGTTGCAATTCGCCGTGCGTCATCCCCGGCGGACCGTGGAATTGGCCTTCTTGTGCACCCTCGCCAACGGGGTGGGGCTCTTTTTCATCCGCCGGGAATCCATGCCCGACGTGGACCATAACCAAATCGTCATGCGCGTCACCCTCCCCGCCGGAACCCGGCTGGAGGTGACGGACCGCGTGATGGGTTCCATTGAGAAGGTCCTGGCGGACCTGCCGGAAATCGCCCACCGCAACGTCGTCGTCGGGTCCTCGGGAGGGAATCTCCTGGGCGCGTTGGGCCCCAACGAGGGACGGGCGGTCATCGATTTGGCCGACCGCGTGAAAGACGCCAACGGCCGATTCCATCGCCGCCGCCGAAGCGCCCGGGCCGTCGTGGCCGCGGCCGCGGCCTCGTTAAAGCAAAAGGACCTGGAGGGGGCCCGGGTGGATTTCGAGGCCCAGGGCGGGGATGTGTTTTCCCAGGTTTTTGGACGGGCGGGAGCCGATTTGGTCGTCGAGGTCCGGGGCGCGGATTTTGAGGGCCTAAAAAAAGCTTCCCGGGAAGTTCAGGAAAAGCTTCGGGCGTTGCCGGGGGTGGCCAAGGTGGACAACAGCCTGGCGGTGCCGTCCCTTCAACTGCGCTACGAGATGGACGAATCCCGCCTGGCCCGGGACGGGTTGGCCGTGGCCGACGTGGCCGAATCGGTTCTGGGGGGCGTCAACGGGTTGACCCCCACCGCCTTTCGGGAGAACGCCAAGGAAATTCCCGTGAGACTTCGTTTGTGGGAGGAGGACCGGAAAGACGCCGCCGCCCTGGAACGCCTGGTGATCCCGAGTCCCTTTGAGAAAGGCGGCAGTCATCCGCTCAACGAATACGGCCGCTTAAGCATCGTCCCCGGCCCCTCGGAAATCCGCCGTCGGGATCAACGCCGAACGGTGTTGCTGTCGGTGTTCTTTTCCCCGGGCGGGAGCGAAAAGGGCCTGGCCGCGGTTCGAAGCGTCCTCAACCGTTTTCCGCGGAAGGGCGAGGTGTCCGTGGCCCTGGGCGCCGAGGTGGGGGAAGTCGAAGCGTCCCTCAACAGTTTGCTGATCGGGGGGGTGGCGGCGCTCGGATTGGTTTACATCGTCTTGGTCGCCCAATTCAATGTGTTGTGGCTGCCGTTGTTGGCCCTGGTGTCGGTCCCGTTGTCGATCAACGGCGTTACTCCGGCCCTTTTCGTGTTGAGGAACACACTAAACTTGATGTCGGGCCAGGGCCTGATGGTCCTCTCCGGGATCGTCGTAAACAACTCCATATTGCTGTTGGAATTCATCCAGCAACGGCGGGCGGCGGGAATGTCCGTGGAGGACGCGGTGTTGGGGGCGAGCCGAACGCGCCTTCGGCCGATCTTAATGACGGCGGGGACCACGGTGATCGGCCTTCTGCCCCTGGCCCTCGGCATCGGCGCCGGGGCAAAGCTTCAGGCCCCCATGGCCATCACGGTCATTTTCGGCCTCTTGGTATCGACGGGGTTGACGTTGATTGTGTTGCCGGCGCTCTATCTCGAAGCCCGGCATTTTTTCGAAAAAGGTCCCGACGTCCCGGCGAATTAAACCAGAACGATATCCCGGTCTTTCAGGTTCGACAAAACGGATTCAAGCGGGACGGCGTTGTGCGGTAGCAAACGGCGGCGCAACGGTTCCAGGTCGGCCAAGCGCGCGCCCGGCGATTTGAAGTGTTCAAGAATTAAAAGCATGAGCGGATCGGCTTCCGTGATGCGGGAGGTGTTGTCCGCGTCCCGGTAAAAAACCAGGACCTCGGGTTTTTGTTTCGGCGGCTTTCCCTTTGGCGCTTCCTTTTCCACCCAATAAAAAATTTGGTGTTCGTAGACCCGCACCGCAGCGGTCGGGTTGGTCCTCCCGGACCCCCGTTTCACCTGGCATCGATCAATAAAAATCCCCAAATCGTTCCATTCGTAATCCGCCAACTCCCACACCCATCGCTTGACCCCCTCCTGTTTCAGGAAGGACACGAAAGGGGAAAGCGACGCGTTCAATTCCCAGTGCCCCGGCGGCTGTTTTTGGAAATATCGCCGCGTCAGGCCGTCCCAGGCCTCTTCCGAAAACTGTTTCTTGGTCAAAGGAAAATCGCTCTCCAGGGCGTTCCACCAATTGGAGGCGGCGTTCCCGCGATACACCCGAAGTCGCTCGGGAAGCCCCTTTTTCCAAAGGGGGGAGGCCGTGATCGTTTTCCCGCCGGGGAAAATCAATCGCCGCATTTCGTCCTGGTAAAATCGCAATCCGTTTTTCATCGAGGGGCCGCTTCCCGGCGATCGGCCAGGGTTCTTCGTTTCGCGGATCCCCGCGAGGGATTGGAATGGACGGAGGTCGAGGGGGAGGGGGAAGCGCTGTTCCACCCCGCCCCGAAAAGTATGCCGCGCGCCTTGTCCGCCTCGGCCGTGACCCGGGGGAGGGGCGGAACGTCGGTGTCCCATTCGATAAGGGTGCTCACGGGACGGCCCAGGGCTTCCAGCGTAAATCGATAGAGCGCCCAAACGGGGTCGATGATGGGCCCCTCGTGGGTGTCCACGACGACGTCCCCGCAATCCCGGTGGCCCGCCAGGTGAATTTGCCCCACCCGCTCCAGGGGCAACCGCCGGATGAATTCTTGGGGGTCAAACCCGTGGTTGCGGCTGTTGACGTAGACGTTGTTAACGTCCAACAGGAGACCGCAATCGGCTTCTTCCAACACCGCGTTATAAAAATCCGTTTCCTCCATGTCCGCGCCCGGGGGCACGATGTAGTAGGAGGGGTTTTCCAAAAGGAAGGGCCGCTGAATCTTTTTACGAACCTTTTTAACCCGGGCGACCACGTGGTCCGCCGCTTCGCGGGTAAATGGAAGGGGCAACAAGTCGTGAAAATAGGCCCCGCCGACGCTGGTGAAGCACAAGTGATCGCTGAACCATGGGGCTTTCACGCGATCGAGCAGGGTTTTAAGCCGGTCCAGATACTCTTCGTCAAGGGGATCGACGCTCCCGATGGATAAATTGACGCCGTGGCTCACGATCGTCCAATGGCGGGCGCAATAGTCCAATACGGATTGGGGGAAACCGCCGAAATTCATGAAGTTTTCGGCAATGATTTCGAGCCAACCGACGCCCTTGTTGTTCGGCGTCAGCTCTTTAAAATGCTCCTTTCGAAGGCCGAGACCGGCCCCGAGAGAGGGAAGGGTGGAGAATTCGGTTGTGGTCATAGGGGACCCTCCAAACCCGCCCCGGCCCGCGGGCCGGGGCGGGACGGCGGGGGGTGATTCAGCTCGCGCAGCCGCCCTGGCCTTTGCAGGCGTTCATGCCTTTGCAGGCGTGTTGAGCCATGTTGTCCATTTTGGCTTTTCCTTTGCTTCCGTCGGTAGCGCAGCCGCCCTGGCCTTTGCAAGTGTTTTTGCCGGCGCAGTCGTGGCGCATCGCCATGTCTTTTTTCGCCGCGGCGGATTTGTTTTTCATTTTATGGGCTTTCGCGGTTTTTTTCGGCGCGGTGGCGGAAGCCGGCGCGGCCGACATGTCTTCGGCGTACGCGGCGCCCGAGAGCACCGCGGCGGAAAAGACCCCGGCCGAGATCAACGTTTGCAGTTGTTTCAGGTTCATGGGAACTCCTTTTGTTTGGTGGTGATGGATCTTGCTTCTACTTCCCGGGGGGAAGCAAATCGGCGGTTTTTCCACATCGGCGGCAAAGGAAGGCGTCCAGGGAAAAGGCGCCGGCCCCTTTGATCACGAGCCAGAGGGACAGAACGATGAAGAGAAATTCGGGAAGGGCGAGGAAATCCGACAGTTCATGGATGTCGGGCCGCTTGGCGGTCAGAATGGCGACGACCATGGTTCCGATGAGGGGAAGAGCCGCGAGTCGGGTGAAAAGGCCCATCAGAACAAGCCCCCCGGCCGCCAATTCGACCGTCGCCACGAAGGGG
>DAOQNO010000142.1:0-4702 GCA_035332125.1 Elusimicrobiota bacterium
GTGGATTTCGAGGCGGGGGAGGCCTGGCAAGACAAATTGGCCGCCGCCGGATTTGACGCCCGGCGGCCCGCCCTCCTGGCGTCCACGGGGGTGAGCATGTACCTCACCCGGGAAGCCAACATCGACACGCTGCGGCGGGTCGCGAGCTTCGCGGCCGGCTCCACGTTGGTCCTTTCCTTCATGCTCCCCATCGAAATGGCGGACCCCGAGATACGCCCCGGCATCGAACGGGCCGCCGCGGGGGCCCGGGCCAACGGCACCCCGTTTCTCAGCTTTTTCACCCCCGGGGACCTTCTGTCCCTGGCCCGCGACGCCGGTTTTAAGGACGTCCGGCACGTGCCGGCCGCCGCTCTGGCCGAACGGTATTTCAGCGGCCGAACCGACGGGCTCCGCCCGCCGAACAACGCCGAAGAACTGCTGGTCGCCTCCACCTGACCCGCGCCGACGCCCGTCAAAAGATTCACCGGTCCATTGCCCGGGGGATGGTAAAATGAGGGGCGATCGATGGGCGCCCCGGGACAACGACCCCTTCGAATCGCCAAGGAGCGACCGGGCCATGGCTTTTGAACATTCACGCAAAATCGCCGCTTCTCCCGAAGAAGTCTTTGCCGCCTTTGCGGATGGGAAACGCCTGGCCCGTTGGTGGGGGCCGGCCGGCTTTACGAACACTTTCACGACCTTTGATTTCCAACCCGGCGGAAAGTGGTCCTTCACGATGCACGGGCCCGACGGGAAGGACTATCCCAATGAAATGATCGTGGAAACAATCGAACGGAACCGTAAAATTGTGTTTCACCACGTTTGCGCTCCGTTGTTCCTCTTAACGACGACCCTGGAACCCACCAGCGGCGGGGGAACCACCGTACGCTGGAAACAGGAATTCGAAGACCCCGAATTCGGGCGCCGCATGGCTCAAATATTGGTCCCGGCCAACGAGCAAAATCTGGATCGGCTGTCGGCGGAAGTGCTGGGCCCCCGTGCGGGTCGATAATTTCCGCCCGCCGGCGGCCCCCGGGTCCTCGGGCCAAAGGGAATAAATTGGCGTCGGCCTTTTCCCACGCGGTGATCGCCACGGCCCTCGGCAAGACGATTCTGCCCAGGGAAAGCCCCCGTTGGACCTGGGCCTTGGGCGCGGTCCTGGCGGCCGTTCCGGACCTGGACGTGGTGGGGTTTCACTTCGGCATTCGGTACGGCGACACCTTCGGCCATCGAGGCTTTACCCATTCTTTTTTCTTTGCGGCGGTGGTCGCCGCTTTTTTAGCGGTCGCCCTCCAACGTCGCCCCCGGGTTTCGGGCCGACGTCTCTTCGGTTTTTTCTTTCTGGCGCTGGCCTCCCACGGGTTGGCGGACGCCCTGACCAACGGGGGACTCGGGATCGCTTTTTTTGCGCCCTTTTCCAACGCCCGGTATTTTTTCCCCTTTCGCCCCGTCGCTGTTTCCCCCATCGGCCTGGAGCGGTTTTTTTCCTCCCGGGGACGGGAGGTTCTACGAAGCGAAGCGGTTTGGTTGATCCTTCCCTCTTTTTTGGTGTTTGGGGTCGCCACGATTCTCCGTGGAACGGACCGCCGTCCACGGAAAAATCCAACCACTAAATACGAGGCGAACCCATGCCCCCCATCGTCTTTGTGAAATCCGCGTCGGGCCCCGTGCCCATCGACGTTTTCCTAGTTGCACAACCGTCCTGGGTTCAAAAAGGCCTGGGCGCCGCGGCGCGGGAACTGTCGGCGTCCCATCAAATCCTCGGCGTCCGCGCCCACGAGCGTAAAAACGGCGAGTGGTCCGTCTGGCTCGAGGACGAAAAAGGCGAGCGACACAATTTCATCCTTTATTTAAGCCCCCTGGCATTAAAAGACCCCTCCGTTCCCGCCGCGACGGGCGGGAAAAACCCGCGGTTGGGCGTTTATCGAGAATACGGCCACGCCCAGGGAAGCGGCGTGGAATTCCTGGAGGCCGAGGCTTTCATACGTGACCAATTTCCGGGCGATGTCCGGGAACGGCTTTTGGCGGCCCTTCAACGGGCGCGGGAAAAACTCCCGTCTTTTGACGGGTCCATCGAATGGACCCGCACCGGGGTCGTTCTTCGGGCGGTCAATCAAAACACCCAGGTGCGGGCCTTCGACGCCGAATTGCGCTTGGAATGGGAACGATGACGATGCCCGGCACGATCCGTTTTGAAGACGGAGCCGCCTACGAACGTTACATGGGGAAGTGGAGCCAATCGGTCGCCGTGCGCCTTCTCGACTGGCTCGCTCCGCCCCCGGGATGGCGTTGGCTGGACGTGGGATGCGGCAACGGCGCCTTCACCGAAATCCTGGGAGAGCGGTGCGCCCCGGGGGCGCTGCACGGCATCGACCCCTCCGACGCCCAGCTGGCGTTCGCCCGCTCCCGGCCCGTGGCCCGTTTGGCCCAATTCATCGCCGGCAACGCCATGGCCCTGCCTTTTCCGGAGGACCGCTTTGACGCGGCCGTGATGCCCCTGGTGATCTCTTTCGTCCCGCGACCGGCCACGGGGGTCGGCGAGATGGCCCGGGTCGTGCGCCCGGCGGGTCTGGTCGCGGCGTATATCTGGGACACGGCGGGCGGCGGTTTCCCCTACGAGACGCTTCACAACGAGCTGCGTTCCCGCGGGGTGGCCGTTCCGGCCCCGCCGAGCCCGGAGGGTTCCCGAAAGGAAGTTCTCGGCGCCCTTTGGGCGGAGGCGGGACTCGTGGACGTCGAAACCCGTGTCTTTGAGGTTCAGCGGATTTTTGAAAATTTCGAGGATTACTGGAAAACGATTTTCGGAGCGCCCAGCGTGGGCTCGACGCTGGCGGGGATGGGGGCCGAGGAACTCGCCCGGCTCAACGCCGGTTTGCGGGAGAAACTACCGATCGAGTCCGACGGTCGTCTGATTCTTAAAGCCAGGGCCAACGCGGTGCGGGGAACCGTCTCCGGAAAGCGGCGGGCTTGACGGATCCCCGCCGCGGGCTGGTCGCGGTGGAAAAACCCCGGGGCTCCCATTGACCTACAACGACGCCCGGGAAAAGCAATACGAAAGGGAAGTACGGCGGAACGCTTACCGCCTTGGAATCGAGATTCGAGTGGAAAACGGGGAATGTTTCCTGCTGGAAGAGGGCCGCGCGCACCCGTTGTGTCGCCCCGACCTGCCGAAACGATTTTGGTATGAGACATGGTTGGCGCTTAAGCGGCGATATCCGCTTTTGCCGAAATTCATTCGATAATTTGCTTCAAGGGAGGGATGGATGCGTCGTCGGATTCGAACGCTCGCGATCGTTTTGATTTTCCCCGCCGCGGTCGCGGGGGCGGCCGATCCTTTTTCTTTGGAATACCACGCCTGCATGGACAAAGCCGGCGGGGTCACGTTCGACACCCTTCACTGCATCGCCGACGAAACAAAAAGGCAAGACGCGCGGCTTAACGCGGCGTATCAAGTCCTGATGAAAGGCCTTCCGGAGCCCCGCAAAACCCAATTGCGCGACGTCCAACGCGATTGGATTCGCTACCGCAAATCAAATTACGACTTTTATCTCGACCCGGACGGCGGCACCTTGGCCTCGGTCCTCTCGGCCGATTGCTTCCTTTCGGCCACGGCCGAGCGGGCCCGGGAACTCGAAAATTTTAATCCGTAATCACCGAGGCGCCCCACCCAGGAGACCCCCGATGCCCTCAACCACAACAACGACAATCGCCGCCGGACTGTGGATGGCGGGCGTCCTTCCTCTTTTCGCCGCCCCGCAAAAGTGCCCTTTGGCCGTCGAGACAAAACAATCGATCCAAACGACGCCGGCGGGCTGGACCGTCCTCCAAACACCGGCCCCCTCCCGGCTGACCCGGGTGGCCATATTTGACGGCCCGCCGCGGGAAGAGGCTTCCCTCAAGCCGGACAACGGGGACACCGATGAAGCGCCGGTGTGGACCCTGTCGCCGGACAACCCCCGGGGGTATTGGCTCGTTTGTTACTACGACGACACGAGCATCGCCCTGTCAAAACGATTGCCGGGGCAGGTATCGAATTGCCGGGCCGTTTTGGACCGGTATTCCGCCCTCCGCGAGGTGGAATGCCGGCCCTAAGGCGATTCCGTCGCGCACTCCCCGATCGGGAAATCCTTCGACCGTCGGTTCCCCCCGGGGTTCTTTCGCCGTCGAGGACCGTGAAGGGGGTTGGCGGGACAGGGACCGTTCGGCGCCGACGACCCGCGGCGGGCATCGCAACCGCCACCGGAAGGCCGTTCAAAAGGTAAAATCCCGAGAGGACAATTCCATGGCCAAAACAACGACGACTTACTGGAACCCTTTGGACCCGCGAAATCGCGGGCGCTGGACCCCCGTGAAGGGGATCGAATCGATGGCGGAGGAATTAACGCTCAGCGTCGACGACAAAACCCGCGAATACACCCGGCTGACCCGCTTTTTCCCGGGGGCCGACACCCGGCCCTTCGGCGGCAAGAGCCATCCCTATCCCGAAGAAGTTTTCATCGTCAGCGGCCGACTTTTCGACCACGCCTTTGGCCGCTGGCTGGAGCCCGGCGACTACGCCAGCCGCCCCCCGGGCGAAATCCACGGCCCTTTCACCACCGAAACGGGTTGCGTGGTGCTTGAAATATCTTTCCCCTCCCGGACCGGAAACCGGTGACAACCCCCGCGATTCGACGCCGCCGGGTGTTTATGGGAACGCTGCTGCTCCCGGTGGCCCTGGTCCTGG
>DAOQNO010000143.1:0-4689 GCA_035332125.1 Elusimicrobiota bacterium
ATCAAAACCGCCATACCTCCCACCCTGGAAATCGTTTTCATGTCGTCCTCCTTCTATCGCTGATTCGGGGCGCCCGTCTATTGTCTCTTTGGAATTATAGCAACCGACCGGAGGTCCGGCGCGACCGGCCGATCCCCACTTGCGCAACGCCGAATCCGGCTTATACTAGCACCAAGCCCTAAATTGAGTGGCCTTTCCTTAACCCAAGGAGCTCCCATGTTTACTGGAACCACCGGCGCCTGGAAAATTGTCCTTTCCATTCTTTTCTTCCCCCTGTTTTTTCAAAACCATTTCGTCGCCTTTGCCTGGGGGGCGGGCGAACCCTGGCCCCTGCGCCTGGTCAAGTGGCTTTTTCTCCTGCCGGGCGTCCTGGCCTTCATCCTGGCTTGCTGGGTGACCATGGCCAGCCTGCTCACCATTCCGGTACGGCAGAACCGCTCGGCGTTCATCACCGGCCTGTTGATCACTTGGTGGGATTTGGGCCGGAGCGTCTTCGCCTTCTGGGGCGGGGCCTTCCGTTTCGTCTTTTACCTGGCGGCCGCGCTCTTCGCCGTCGTTAAATTAATCGTCATCGGCACCTGGGCCGTGCTACAAGACTTCATCCTGTTCCCCTTCCGCGTGGTGAAGAACTTGGGCGAAAACGTCACCAAAGCCGGCGTTCCCTGGATCGCCGTATTCCTCACCTTGATTTGGGCGGTGCTCGAGGCGGCGATTTTCACCTACGTCACCACCCCGGTGGTCATCGACACCTTCTCCAACATGACGGGCAACGAGCTGTCCGAAGCCTCCATCCGCATCCCCCTCTTCATCTTCATGCTCTTCATCGTTCTCGGCAGTTACGCCGTGCTCTCCACCTGGGCCGAGGCGGTCAAAAGCAAAAACGTCGGGGCCATCATCAAGATCGGCGTCATCGAGCTCGTGACCCTCTTCGTCGAAGTCGTCTTTCTCTACCGGGAATTCGTGGACTCCCTCGTGCCCTGGTTCGCCCAGCACACCTCGGGCGACTTCGACCTGGGCATCGTCGGCATCCTGGCCATTTCCTCCCTGACCTGGCTGGGCGTCCGCGGCATTTCCTGGTTCCTCTTCGCCTCCCACGGCACGCCGACGCTCATGGCCGTCCTGCGCGGCTCGGGCATCCACGTGCCGGTGACCTCCAACGCGCAAAAGGAGGTGAGCCCCACCACCATGACGGCCTCGCTCTGGGCCGCGGTCAAAAACGACCTGACCTTCATCCAAAAGAAGGGGGACGAAGTCCTCGCCGCCTTCATCATCCCCCCGCTCCAGGTGCTGGCCTCGGCCATCAACTTTCTGACGCTCCTGGTGACGTCCGAACACCTCTTCCGCCTGCCGTTCAAATCCATTGAAGAGGTCATGGATTCCAAAGTCGTTTTGCACAGCGTCGGCCAGGTCCGCATCGACGCCCATAAACCGGAGGCCAAATGAACCGTTCATCCCTGCGTTGGAAAGCCCTGGTTTTGGCGGCGGCCCTTCTTCCGGCCTGCGGCGGCACCGCGCCCGACGTTAAGAAACCGCGTCTTTCCCTTTTCGTCGGCGTCGACATCAGCCGGTCCTTCCTGGAAGGCCCGAATTATGAAGACTCCATGGACTTCCTGGCCCATTACCTCTACGCCCACATGAAAGGGTTGGGCGGGTTGGAAGTCCCCAACACGCTCTTCGTCGGTTCCATCGGCGGCACCCGGGCGGACGAGGCGAAGACCTTTTTCCCCATCCAAACCTTTGAGGGCAAGTCGGTCAAGGAGCTCAAAGAGATCCTGACGGGCATGTTCCCCAAAAAGACCTCCAACCCCACGACGGACTTCAACGCCTTTTTCAAGGACGTGGCCGAAACGGTGAAGAGCCGCAACTTGTTGCTGCGGCCCATCAGCGTGGTCATGATCAGCGACGGGAAACCTTACGTGAAGGAAAACGGCGGAAAGGTGGACTTTCGGAACATCGAAGTGAAACCGCTGGAAAAACTGGCCCGCAACATCACCCTGCGACTGCTCTACACCGACGCGGTCACCGGCCGCTCCTGGCAAACGGAAGTGCCGCGCCGCAACATCCGTGTCTGGACCCAGGACGCCAAAGTCATGGCCTACTGGAAAGACCCCTCGGTCCTCACCCCCGACGCCCCCATGGAAAAACAGGACAAGTTTTCCGCCTGGGTCAAAGACAACGTCGATTTCGGCGTCCGCGCCCGCCGCGTCAACTAGCTCTCCCGTTCCGAATTCCGGTCAAGGGCCTCGTCGGGTTTCCGGCGAGGCCCTTTTCTTTTTTGGCGGTTCGTCCGCTCAACCGGTCATCGGGGGCCGGGGGGACCCGCGACGTTGGCTCAAAACGGAACAATGAAATAGAAACCTAAATCCGAATCCCCGCTTTCCCCGCCACATAAACCAAAGCGAA
The DNA here is from genome assembly GCA_035332125.1 of Elusimicrobiota bacterium. Taxonomy (GTDB): domain Bacteria; phylum Elusimicrobiota; class Elusimicrobia; order FEN-1173; family FEN-1173; genus JADKIY01. Next base: position 2,404 of record DAOQNO010000143.1, read on the forward strand.
GTACAACCCCACCATCACGGCGGAAGACGCCGCCAAGGCCCCGTAAAAGTTCCACTTCAGCCTCAACAGATAAGGGAACAGCCAAAAGAACGGCAAGGACGGCAACACCAGCCAAAAGATCCCCGCCGACAGATCCGCCACCTTCCCCGCCTCCCGGGTCTCCTGGTAAATCCAAATCATCGCCAGGACCGACGTGAGCGGCAAGGACGCCAACACCGCCCCCAAAAAAGAGCTCCGCTTGGCGATTTCGGAAATAAACACCACCAACAAACTGGTGATCAGAAATTTAAAAAAATAGTAAGCCACACGCCCTCCTACTCAAAAACCCAACCCCGCCCCCAGGCCGCGTTAAACGCCGCCACGCCCCCGTCGCCGACGACCAGTCGGTCGGGAAAAGGCTTCAGCAATTCCCCGTCGGGAATATCCCTGTTTTTTAGGACCGCCGGGACCGCCTCGGGTTTGTCGGCGTCGTATAGGGCCCAATCCCCCTCCCGGGTCACGAAGAGGGCCCCCCGACCGTCAAACCCCACGAAGCGCCCCGGGCTTCGCCACCGGGCGCGCCTTTTTCCTTGGCCGTCAACGATGTCGATGATTTCCAGGGGCTCCGCGTATAAAATCGCCGCTCCGTGACTAAAGTACAGTTGCCCTTTTAGTTCCAAATCCGTTTTTTCCATGCAAGGCAGGATGAAACGACGTTCCCCCGTCTCCGCGTCGTATACGTGGAACCCTTTTTCGCTTCCCCGGGAGAGAATAAATCCCCACATGTCGGCCCCCCCGCCGGGGACCTCGGCACCGGCCGGCGTTTTTGTCCACCGCTCCTCGCCATTCTCCCGGTTCAGCCCCGCCACACCTTCAAAACCCCGATCCACGACCACCGTTGTTCGGGAAAGGGCCAACGCCCGGCCTTCCGCCTTCCAAATCAACCGCCCTTGCCCGTCGAGGCGAAACACCCGCCCGCCCGCGCCGTCCGCGCCGGATGTCTCCCCGCTTAAAAGCCATCCCCCGTCGGCCAGGGACAGGGGTTGACCCAACGGCCCCGGTCCGGCGTAGGCGTCCGGCGAATCGGTCCGGGGGTAGTCCAGGGGGATCGCCGTTCGAAATTTTTTTTCTCCCTCCGCGTTCAGGGCGGTGAACTCCACCCCGCCCGGTTCTCCCCGGTAGTCCCAAAACCCCAGGCTTTTCGTCGACGCCGACCACCCCGGCGGCGACCGGTGCAATCCGTCTCCCGGCAAAGGGATTTCCAGGGGGTCGCCGTCGCCCCGCCAAAGGTGCCCGGTCAAAACCTTCCGCCCCTGGGCGTAGGCCCACAGCCGCCCGCCGCCCAGGGCCCCCCCCGCCCAAACGTCGATGCCTCGGACGTGCTTTATAAAGCGCGGTGCCCGCCGGGTCCAAGACCCGGCGGGCACCTCGTCAATTCGAATCATGGGCTCCCGGGAAAAGGATCAGTCGATCCGCGTTTTCGGATACCACTTTTGGATGGCCGGGTTGAGGGACCGACGCTTCTTTGTTTCTTTGCTTTTTTCCTGGTCGTTCAAGGCCGAACGAATCGCTTTGGCCAACTCTCCCGCCGGACCCACTCCCCAATAGTGCACAAAGATCACCCGGGGCGATTCCCCCGTCATGTGGTTGTGTATGGCTGTGACGAACAGGCCGGCCTTCCGCAAATTCTTGAGCACGCCCTGGAGTTCGGACTCGTAGGCCGCCACGTCCCCGTCCACCCGGGCCTTGGCGTCCGTCCCCGCGAAGGCCGCCCAGGTATTGACCCCCATGGTCTTTCCCAGGGAGTGCCCGCCCATCCGCGTCGTCTTTTCAAGGACGATTTTATAAACCCCGTCCGTCGTTTCCCCCGTCGCGCCGAACACGGCGTCCAGGGCCTTGCCGTCCAAGGGCGCTCCGGCCGTCTCGGGCACCTCGGGCAAGGGGCCCTTGCCGCCGGCGGTCTCCTTTAGCTTTTCGAACACTTTGCCCACGGCGGCGGCCAGGGCCTCGGCGTCGCCCATTCCGCCGATGTGCATAAACATCACCCGGGGCGAGTCCCACAGGAAATGATTGTGCAGGGCCGTCACCTCCAGCCCGTAGTCCAACGCCGCGCTCATCACCGGGTTTACCTGGTCTTCGGCCAGCACCAAGTCGCCCATCACGGCCACGCGGTTTCCCATGGGCGATAAAGCCACCCAGGCCGTCAGGCCTTGGGCGGGGCTCAATTTCACCCCCGCCACTTTGATGTCCAAATCCGTCCGGGGGTAAGTGACCTTAAAAACTTCCTCCGCCTCGTTCCAGGCGCCT
>DAOQNO010000144.1:0-4674 GCA_035332125.1 Elusimicrobiota bacterium
AAAGGCATATGTAAAAACATGCGCGCGCAAAACCGGGATTGAAAAAGTTCTTGCCGTGCGGGGAGGAATCCGACGGGTTCACTATTCCAAAAAGAGCGTCCGCGTTGACTACGTTGTGGGGGCCTCCGAGGGGGCGGATTTGGAACGGGGGCCGGTCTCTCCAGGGGGCCGGTGTTCTGATTTTTCCGACGGGCAAACTCCGACCGGGCCGGTTTCTATCGCATCCGCGCGGAGCGCGGCAAATGGAGCGTTTTTCTCCGAATCTAACGGGAAAATGAGAAAGGAAGGGGCGTTCGGTTGGGGTGTCTCGGTCGCGACTCCCACAACAAAAAAGCCCAACCGCAACGCGCGATTGGACTCTCCGGCCCCGGGGGGCGGTTTTAAATATGGGGTGAGTAACGGGATTTGAACCCGCGACCTTCCGGGCCACAGCCGGACGCTCTAACCGCTGAGCTATACCCACCGTAAATTGTTTCGTTTTACGTCCATTTCCTCGGACGCTGCCCTTTCGCGGAGCGAAAGGACCGGCGGCGGGTCCAGAGGACCCGAAACCCCGCCAGAGCTATACCCACCGTAAATCGGGTGTTGGGGACGAACGGGGTTGATTTTAGATGATTTTGGCCGACTGCGGGAGGGGCGACGTCGATTTTCCGACGGTTAAACCACCCAGGGGCGGGCGGCGGCCAGGGCGATGTCCTTGGCGGGGGCCAGGTAACCGCGCTCGGCGCGGTACCAATCAAAAAAGATGCGGCTGGCTTCCTTGATCAGCGACGCCACGGGCACCGCGAAGACCAACCCCCAGAGCCCGGCCAGGTGCCCCCCGCACAGAAGGGCGAAAACCACGGTCACGGGCGTCAGATTGACGCTCCGTTTCATGATCAACGGCTGGAGGACGTAGCTGTCGATGTAATGCACCACGGTAAAGATAATGAGAACCTTGGCCAGCGCCGGCAAGGTGCCGAACTGAAAAAGGGCCACCACCAGGCCGACGGCTCCCCCCAGGAGCGGCCCCAGGTAAGGAATCATGTTGCCGATGCCCGTGGCGATGCCGATCAGGGCGGCGTAGTCCAACCCGATGGCGGTGAGCCCGGCGACGGAAAAGAGCCCCACCAAAAACGCCTCGAAAACGACCCCCCGGGTGTAGTTGCCCAACACCTCGTCGAACTTATTGAACAAACTCAGAAACCGCTCGACCCAGCGCCCGGGGCAGATGTCCAACACCCCCTGGGCCAGCTTGGCCCCACCGCGCAAAAAGAAAAACGCGATGAAGGGCGTGAGGAGCACGTTGACCGAGAGGGTCAGGGCCGACGCGACGACGGACGGGGAATGCCAAAGGCTCTGCTCCACCCAGGCCATGGCCGCATTGACCCCTTTCTCCAAGAGACGGCGCTCCTTGAGCACCCATACGTATTCGGACAAATCGTTTTGCAGACGCACCACCGCCGAATCGGCCTGGCGCATGTACGCGGGCCATTGGGCCCGAAGATCGGGCAGATCCTGCCAGATGGCCACGAGGCCCCCGTAGGCCAGCCCGACGGCCGCGGCCACCAGGAGCGCGAAGAGGATCAAAACCACCGTGTCCCGTCGGAGGCCGCGTATTTCAAAAAAGGAAACCACCGGGTTGAGCAGGTAGGCCAGAATCGCCGCCATCACGAAGGGCGGAAGGATGAGGCGAACGGAATGGAGGAACCACGCGAGAATCCCGAGGACCAACACCACCATCCCCCAGGAGAGGGAAAAGGGCGAACGGGTCGGGAGCGGGTCGGCCACGGGAGAAACTAGGCGGGACCTTCGCCGTTGTGGGTTTCGAAGGCCCGCCGTTCCCGGCGGAGGCGGGCGCTCAAAAGACGCGCCAGGGCGTGCAGGATCGGCGCGGCGGCCCGGGGAGAATCCCGCAACAGGATATCGAAGTGGTCTTTGTACATCACGTAGAGACGCGTGTGGTCGAGCACCCGGCAGGTCGCCGAACGGGGCAACTCGTCCAAAAGGACCATCTCGCCGAAGAAGTCCCCCGGCCCGAATTGGGCAACGGTTTCCTCCTGGCCGGTGGTCGGGTTGCGGCGGGACACCTCCACCTTGCCCTCCCCCCCAACGAAGAAGGCGCGGCCCAGGTCCCCTTCCATGAACACGACGTCCCCGGGGGCGTAGGTCTTCTGCATCATTTTGCGCACCAGGCGGGCCAGGTCGTTCCGAACGAGATTTTTAAAAAGAAAGATGCCGCGGAAAAAACGGAGGGTCGTTCGGAAATCCGCGTCGCCGAAGAGCGGCGCGATGGTCCGTCCGACGCGGCCCACCCAGCGGAGGGGCCAGGCGGCGGGCCGGGGAGGAACGGGAGCGGACACGACGTCGTCCACGGCGCTCAGGACCGGTCGTCCTCGAATTCGGCGGACACCGATTCCAGGGTGCGTTTAATTTTGTCGGTTTTCTCCTGGGCGGCGGTCTTGCCCCGCTCCCAGAGGTCCCGGCCCTCTTTCAACATGTCCCGGCCCTCGTCTTCCATGTCCTCAATCCACCGACCGAGGCGCTTGCGGCTTTCCCGCCCGGAACGCGGCGCCAGCAACAAACCCGCCGCCACGCCCAACCCCGCGCCCACCAAAAAGGCCCAGAGGGATCCCCCGTTGTTGTTTTGATCGCTCATCGCACGGACTCCTTCGCTGGCTCTTCTTCGGCCTCCGCCGCGCGGGCGCGGCGTCGCTGCCGGAAAAAATCGATGACGCTCCATACCACGCTGGCGCCCACCGCCGCGCCCCGGCCGAGGCCGCCCGTGGCCGCCAGGGCCACGTTGCCCAGGGCGCCGGCCAAACCTTCCAACCGGCCCACCTGGGTGCCCAATCGGGTCGACAGGGCTTCCAGGGCCCGGGCGGCTCGACGGAGCTGCCACAGGGCCAAAATCAAAAAGACCGAGACCCCCGCCACGGCGATCACGATCAACGTCAGGCACACCGCGATGTAGACTTCAACGTTCATGGACGACCTCCGGACCGGCGCGTCTTCCCTTTAAGTATGGGCCGAAAGGACCGCCGGGTCAAGTCGGTTCACCCCACCCGAAAGACCCGGCGCGGGGCGACGGATTTGACGGTGTCGGGTTCCTCGTAGGCCAAGGTTTGGCGGTAGGCTTCCGTCCAAAAAGCGGCGGCGAAGGCGAACCCGGCCGTGTAGACGAAATAGGCGATCATGTTTTCGGGAAAAGATTTTCCGCCCGAAAACGCCCCGACCAAAAAGACCGTGGACACGGTAAAGAAAATCATCCCCTGAAGGAACATCATTTCCATTTTGACGTCTTTGGAAAGCCGGCTCGCCCACTCCATGGCGGCCGACACCCCCAGGTTTTTATCGATGGCCACCCAGGGGGCGAAGGACATCGGCATGGCCACGGATATGCCGCCCAGGCAAATCAGCGGATAGAACCGCATGATGCCCATGAGGGACATCGGGGCGTGAAGGCCGGCGACCACGGGCGGCAATCCCCCGCGGAAAACCAACGAAAGGATCCACTCGAAAGCCAACCCGCCCGCGCCCGCCACGGCCAAAACGAGAGCCACGGGGAGCACGAGGCGATAGACGGCGCCCCAGTCCGTCAGGACGTCGACCCCCACGGCCTTCCCTTGAAGGCGCAAAAGCGCGATCCGCGTGGCCACCGCCAGGGGCCAAAGGCCCCCCGCCAGGAAAACGATGGTGCGACCCAGAAAAGGCGGGTGGGCGCCCCAAACCCATCCCGAAACCGTCGGTCCGGCCAGCGCCAGGGCGGCCGCGATCAAAAACCAAAAATGCGCGTGAGCGAACACGATGGAAAAAGCGAAGCGGACGGATTCCCCCACATCGACTTGCCGGAAGACGAAGACTTCCCGGGTCATCGACGCCGCCGGAAGGTCTGGATCAAGAGGTTAACCCCGGAGGGAACGGCGCAAAACCGCGCCGATGTTTCGATAGAAGGGCGCCAAATCGAAGGCCCCCTCGATTTCGGCCCGGGACAGACGGCCGGCCACCCGCGGATCGGCGGCGACCGCCGGCCGGAAAGGCGTCCCGCGGGTCCAGGCTTCCAGGGCGTGACCCTGGACGATTTCGTAGGCTTCCTGTTTTTTAAGGCCTTTTTTGGTGAGGGCGACGACCAACCGCTGGGAACAGGTGATTTCCGCCGTCTTCGCCAAGTTGGCTTTCATCCGGTCCGGATAGACCTGAAGTCCCTCGATGACCGCCGCCAGGCGGTGGAACATGTAATCCAACAGGATCGTCGCGTCGGGCAATATCACGCGCTCCACCGACGAATGGGAGATGTCGCGCTCGTGCCACAGGGCGATGTCCTCCAGGGCCGCCAGGCTGTAGGAGCGCAACAGTCGCGCCAAACCGCAGACGTTTTCGGAGGCCACGGGGTTCCGCTTGTGGGGCATGGCGCTGGAGCCCTTTTGGCCCTTGGAAAACGGCTCCTCCACTTCCAACACTTCGGTTCGTTGAAGGTGGCGAATTTCGGTGGCGATTCGCTCAATCCCCGCGCCGATCAAAGCGAGGGTTTGGACGAACAAGGCGTGACGGTCCCGGGGAATGATCTGCGTCGAGGCGGGCTCCGGGCGAAGACCGAGTTTTCGGCAAACGGCCGCCTCCACGGAGGGATCCAAATGGGCGAAGTTGCCCATGGCCCCCGAAATTTTTCCGAAGGCGATCTCGGCCCGGGCCCGG
>DAOQNO010000145.1:0-4648 GCA_035332125.1 Elusimicrobiota bacterium
CAAGCGCGGGAACTTCAAAACGAAACCCGCGGGATTTTTGAGGGCCTGGCGGAAGGCCTCGAGGGTCAACCGCGGGCCCCGCCCCGCGCTCCGATAGTTTTGGGCGAGGAAGAACGCCCGGTCAACGTTGGTGGAAAGGAAAAAATTGCTCAGGTCCGCCCCGGCCCCCAGGTACAGCCCCACCGGTCGCCGCCCCTCCGGATCCAGGGCCCGTCGAACCGCCTCGTCGTAGGCCACGTGGGCGGCGTCCAATAAACCGGCGCGAACGGGCCGGTCGTCCTCGGGGGACGGTCCCGCGGTTCGTTCCTCCCGGGATCCGCGGTCCCGCACCACGCCGAGACCGAACACGGGGCCCATTCCCACCGCCCACAGGGCCGGTTCGGGCGAACCCCCGAGGGCCGCCAGGGCGTCCGAAACCCCCCGAGCCAGGGCGGTGTACTCCGGCGAAAGCCAAGACGCGAACAGCGCCCCGGCGGCGGCCACGACGGCGAAGAGGCCCAAAAGGTTTCCAGGCGTCGAACGCCCCCGGACCCACCCCGGCACGGCGGCCAGCGGCTGCGGAAGTTTTTCGTAGACCCACAGGGCGCCGCCCAGGGCCAGGTTCAAATGCAGGCCGACGAACATCTCCAGGGGGCCGGTCTTCTCCAGGACGGCGTTGGCCCGGCCGAGGGCGGACCGTTCCGCGGGGAGAAGTCGATTCTCCATCGAAAGGCCGAACCCGTTCCGGGCGAAAATCCGATGGGCGCGCTCCATCCAGGTGGACGTTCGAAATCCGCCTTCGATCAGCACCACCGGAACCCCGGCGGGAATCTTTCGGATGAAATTCTCGAACCAGGCCTCCAAACGGCCCCCCTCCCGGCGGTTCCATTCCAAAAGGAAATAGAAAGGAAAACGGAGAAAGACCACGTCGCCCGGGCGCATGAGCGCGATCCAATCATCGAGAACCGTCGTGCTCAGCACGTCGGCCCGGGTGTGTTCGATGGATTCCCGCGACAACACCGCGGGCCACAGGGGCGTTCCGGAATCCTGCGTGTAACTCCGGGAGGCGGCCCGGGCCCGTTGGTAGTTGTTCAACACCAGGGGAAGTTCAAGACGGAAATCCGACGTCCATAATTGCCGCACGTAGGCCCCGGGCAGGAGGTCCGCTCCGGTCAGGGGGTAGAACAACCGGGCGTCCCGGTGCAACACGCCGGTGGCCACCAACAATTGAATTTGCCGGTGATAGAGGGAAAACCAATCCGCCGCTTCGAGCGTCGAAACGAGCCCGTCCAAAATACGCGCCACCGATTCGCCCCCCACGTTCGGGCCCGGGCGGCCCCGAACGTCGATGGCGCGCGCCATCCGGATCTGCCCGGGCCCGTCCCGGTTCGAGAAACTCACGAGATCCTCGTAGGCCTTCCCGTCGGCGGGGGTGAGGGCCCCGGTCCAGGGATCGAGTCCCCGGGAGGCGTTGGCCATGTATCGATCGCTGGCGATGACCTCCAGGGACCCCAGCCATTCCTTGAGCGCGATCCACACGCGGCCGTCGGTGACGTGGGCCACTTCGACCCGGCGGTCCCGCCCGTTGGCCCAGGCCCATTGCAGGGCGGCCTTCAACAACGGCTCTTCGTAGGAACGATGGGGCAGATGGCTGTAGACGTGGTGGTGGAGCAGGCGGGCCCGGCCGCCTTCGGCGTCCAGGTAAACATAACCGATGGGCTGACGATTCCGTAAATCGATCACTTCCCGGGTCGTCAGAGCGGGCCCCTCCGCGATGATTAAGTCGGTGGGCCGGGGCGGCGTCTGGGGGAGGGCCAACCGGGGAGCGGCCAGGGGCTCCAACCGGCCCCGCAACTCCTCGGCCGCCGCGAATCCCCGTTCGGCCCGGGCGTGCAGGTCCAGGGCCGTTCGATTTTCAGCGTCCCCCCATCCGACGATTTCCTTGAGACCCACCGACGCGGCGGGGGTTCCCTCCAGGGCGGCCGAGAAAAACCGTTCCGCCTTCTGAGCGGCCAGGTAAGCCGGCACCATGTCTTTTAAATCCCGGTACCGGTCCGCGAGGTAAAGCTGGTGTTCCCCTTGATGCACGGCGTCCCGGGGGGCCGACAGAACCGACGCGGCCCCCACCGAAGCGCCCCGGGCCGAAGGCGGCGTCGGGGCCGGCAAGGCGGAGGCCAACCCGCGAAGGATTAAATCCCACAGCCCCGGCCCGGCGGGCGCGGCCGGAACGTCGCCCGACCATTGAAGGCGGCCGCCGTCCGGCAAGGGGGCGGATTCCAGCGCTTCCCGAACGGGGGCTCCCGGCGGGGTCGCCGTGGCCTCCACCCGGCGGAGGCCGTCCTCCCGTCGGACGGTCAGCCGGTCGATCCCGACCCCGTCCGCCCGGCGCTCGCCGGATTCCTCGACCACTTCGAGCCCCGCGGCCCCCAACGTTTGGGACCACCGATGAATCGCCGCGGGGTCGACGCCGTCCCGAAAAGCCGTGGCGTTGGCCCCGGCGGCCAATCCCGTCTTGAGGGCCGCCGCCCGGTCCCGTTGATCCGGAGACAAGACGGCGGGATCCGAGAACAATTTTTCGGGCGCCAAACCGATGCGGGAGCCGGCAAAGAGTTTTTCCAGGGGCAGGGGGTCCCGGGCGAAGACGTCCAGGGGGCGACCGTCGGTTTTCTCCACCCGGGGCGTGACCACCGCGGTGGCGCATCCCCGGGCGCCCAGGGCGGCCAACAGGCCGGCGGTGTGAAACCCGCCCGCCACGAGAACCGCCGTTCCGGCGCCCCGTCGGCGGCATTCGGCCAGGGTGTTTTGCGCCAAGGCGTTGTTGCGCTCCAGGGCCGTCCGGCAAAAGGTTTCCATGGGGGCCAGGAGCCTCGCGAGGTCATCGCCGGAAAGGACGGGCGCCCGGCCCCCCTCCGCCGACAAACGTTCGGTCATTCGGAGGATCGCCGATCGCCGACTCTCGTAGACCGCCCAATCCTCCGGCGACATGGCGCCGTCCAACAGCCGCGACGCCAGCGCCCCGTCGGCCGAGAGGGACCACACCGCCCGTTCCCGGTCGTTGGTCGACCAACGGCGGACCAGGGCTCCCTCGGCTTCCTCGACTTCCTTCAGCAGGACGACGCGGCGAATGCTTTCCACGGCGCCGACATAATCCAAGTAGTCGCGGAAGGCGGGAAAGGCGCCCAAATCGATGCGGGCCCGGCCGCAGAGAGCCCGAAGCCCGTTAAAAAATTGCGCGTTGGTGATTTGCCCGGCCCGGTAGGCGACTCCCTGGGTCACCAGGGATTCCAACTCGTCGGCGCGGAGGGTTCGAGCCAATTTGTCCATGAGCCCCCGACGGTCGTCGTCGATCCGGGGTTCGTCGAGGCGTTTTTCCCAGGCGACCGCCCGCAGAAATTTTTTCAATTCCGGGGGCGTCTCCGCGCCCAATCCCCCGGCGAGGAACCGCGCGTGGTCCGCCAGGCCCCGGGCGCCCCCGTGGTAGGCGGCGACGGCTTCGTCCAGGGATTGGAGCCGCGTCGAATAGGCGGCTTTCTTGAGCGGCTCGAGGGCGCCCCGCAGGTTTTCCAGGAACGACCGGACGGCCGGACGCTCCGCCACCGAAGCCCGGGCGGCGGTGACGTTGGCGCGATAGAGCTCGGCGGTCTCCACCCCGACCATCGTCAACGCCCCGGGCGACGTGAGGCCCGCCCATTCGGGGCCGCTCAAATATCCGGCGGCGCGGAAATGCTCCGCCGCCGCGGCCAGGGCCGCGGGCGACGGGTGCCGCCGATAAATCGAAAAATCCACGGGTCCCGCGGCGCCTTCCACCGCGGCCAGGGCCACGCCGCGTTCGGCCAAGGCGGCCAGAAGGCCGCCGATGTTTTTTTGCGCCGCGTCATCGGTGTGCAGGTCCTGAACCAGCAAAACGAGCGGCGCGCCGGGGCGTCCCGCCGCGGCCTCCCGGACCGCGCCGAAGGGGAGCACCGTGGACGCCAAATCAAACGACAGGGGCAACTGGGCCAATTCCGCCGGGGCGGGGACGGGGGTCGCGCCGGCGCCCAGGTCCGCGGGAAGGGGCGGAAGGGTCGGCGGGGCGGCTTGGGCCAGGAGCGTCGGAGCCTTCCGACCCCGGGCGGCTTGGCGGTCCTGCCAGAAGCTTTTTTCGGCGGCGTGAACGGCGAAAACGTTCGTAAAAACGTAGACCGCCGCCAAAAAGGCGGAGACGCATTTCCGCGCTAAAAATCGTCGGGGAAGAGGATTTTGCATGGGACGTCTTTAGTATAATGGCGGGAACGAAACAGGCGATTAATTTACTGTAAATTAGATGTAACATAGAGGCCCCATGAAAACCCGTGAAATTTCGATCCAAGGACAGGTCGTGACCGGCTACGAAATCGACCTTCCGGGCGCGCCGCTGGTGCTGGTTCAGGCCCCCAAAGGTTTTGTGATGTGCGGTTACCTGGACGTGAAATCCGCGGACAAATTCAACGCCGCGGCCGCGGTCGTGCGGGGCGTTAAAACCGTCGACGATTTGTTGGCCAAGCCCGTGACGGACGTGAGCGCCGCGGGCCAAACCCTGGGCATCGCCCCCGGAGCGACGGGCCGCGATGCCCTGTTGAAACTCCTCTAAACGCGCCCCCCCCGGTTCCATGACCTCCCCCTCCGAATTAACGCTGGACCGCCTCGCCCT
>DAOQNO010000146.1:0-4613 GCA_035332125.1 Elusimicrobiota bacterium
GGTCCTCGGGCAGGGCGGCGATGGTTTCGGCCACGGGCAGGAAGGTGCCGCCCTCGCCGTCGCCGATGTAATAGTCCAGGCTCACTTCTTCCACGGTTTCCCGTTCCAGAAGGGCCTGGGCCTCCGCCACGGTCCGCGCCAGGCGCCAGCCGGCCGGGGGCGTTCGAACGTCGTCGACGTATAGCTTCACGGTTTGGCGCGGCGGGAGCGCCGCGAACGCGTCGTTCGGGGCTTCGCCCCCGAAGGCGCGGTTCCCCCGGGCCTATCGACGCCCCAGAGGCAGCCGCGCCGATGGAGCCGGGCGTCGTCCTCCAGGGAAACGATCTGCTCCCGGAAGCGTCCGTCCCGCCGCCACGCTTTGCCCATCCCGGCCGCCACCAACGCGGCGTCGATGGATTTCCCCTCGGGGGTGAAGGCGTAGGCCAGGAGGCGGCCGTATTTGTCCTCCGTGCGCTCGTCGAAAGCCAGCCGGACGGCGCCGCCCGACAACGCCCGGTTCAGGTCGGTCCCTTCCCGGTAACAAGCCTGGTCGCGCTCGGTGGTGTTGACCCCGTAATAGCGCAATTTCGTGGGCCGGTCGTTCCAAAGAATTTCGAGGGTGTCCCCGTCAACCACGGACAGCACGGGCACGGTGGGCAGGCGGTCGGGATCGTCCGCGCTCAGTCCCTCGCCTTGGGGAACCAGGGAGATATCGACCACGGCCGGGGGCGGAGGCACGGCGGAGCGGCCCCGGGCCCACCAAACGCCGGCGCCGAACCCCGCCAGGAAAGCGGCGGCGGCCAGCGCGGCGGGGCCGCGTCGGGAAAAGGGGAAAGGGTTCAAGGGACCGGCCCCGTCGGGGATCAGGGTCTTTTTTCGAGGGGAATGAACGCGCGGTCCACCGGACCGGTGTATTCGGAACGGGGGCGGATCAGGCGGTTGTCGCCGAGCTGTTCAAACACGTGGGCGCACCAACCGGCCGCGCGGCCGACGGCGAAAACGGTCGTGAACAGGTCGATGGGAATGCCCAGGAGGTAAAGGACGGAGGCGGAATAAAAATCGACGTTGGTGTTGAGGCCTTTGAGGCGGTGCACGGTGTCCGCCACCTTGACGGAAATCTGATACCAGCGGGGCTCTTTTTTGACCTCGCCCATGCGCTCGGCCATTTTTTTGAGCAGTCCGGAGCGGGGGTCCTCCACCTTGTAGACCCGGTGGCCGAACCCCATGATCTTTCGCTTTTCGGCGATGGCTTTTTCCACCCATTTTTCGGTTTTGGCCGGGTCGCCGATTTCCAAAAACATTTCCATGGCTTTTTCGTTGGCGCCGCCGTGCAGGGGGCCCTTGAGCGCGCCGATGGCGCCGGCCAGGGCCGCGTGGATGTCCGACAGGGTCGAGACGATGACCCGGGCGGTGAAGGTGGAGGCGTTCAAATCGTGGTCGGCCAAGAGCGACAAATAAAGATCCATGGCCTGGACGCTGACGGGGTCGGGCTTCTCGCCCGTCACCATGTAAAGGTAGTTGGCCGAATGGGACAGGGACGGGTCCGGCGCCAAGGGGGTTTTGCCGTTTCGAATGCGGTGCCAGGCGGCGGACAACGTCGCCATCCGGGCCACCAGGCGCGCGGCCTTGCGGCGGTTGGCGGCGGGACTGTTGTCCTGGGTGTCGGAATCGGTCATGGCCAGGAGGCACACGCCGGCCCGGAGCACGTCCATGGGATGGGATTTTTTGGGGAACTGCCGCATCGTCGTCAGCACATCGGGCGGCAGGGAGCGCGCTTCGGCGAGCTCGAGCTTCAGGGCGTCCAACTGGGCCCGGTTCGGCAGGTCGCCGTGCCAGAGCAGGTGGACGATTTCCTCGAAAATGGTTTTGTCGGCGATCTGGATGACGTCGTAGCCGCGGTAAATCATGCGGCCCTTCAGTCCGTCCAGGAAGGTGATGGAGGAGGGGCCCGCGACGACGTCTTCGAGGCCCTTGGGGGCGTGGGAATCTTTGGTTTCGGTTTTATCGGTCATAAAAGAACGCTGGGATTATACAAACGCATCGGCCGGCGCTCAAGCGAAAATCATCCGCGGGTGACTTTCGTCACTTGGTATTCCAACGGACCCCCGGCCAGGCGGACCGTCACTTTTTCCCCGGCTTTGCGACCGAGAAGGGCCTGGGCCACCGGCGATTGGACGGAAATTTTTCCCTGGGAAAAATCGGCTTCGGAGACGTCCACCAGGGTGTAGACCACGGATTCGCCGCTTTTGACGTCTTTGAGATGGGCGGTGGCCCCGATCCGGATTTCCCCCGTTTGAACCGCGGACTCTTCGATGATTCGGGCGGAACGGAGCTTTTCCTCCAATTCGTTGATGCGCTGCTGGACCTTGGCCTGTTCTTCCTTGGCCGCGTGGTATTCGGCGTTTTCCTTCAAATCGCCCTTCTCCCGGGCTTCGCCGATGTCCACGCTCAATTGCCCGCGGCGCTCCTTGAGTTTCGCCAGGTCCTGGCGCAACTTTTCATATCCCTGCCGAGTGAGAAACGATTCGCCCGCCATGCCGACACCTCTTTAAATAGTTAAACCCACGCGGGGCGTGGGCTCCGGGGGAATTCTACAAAAAATCACCGATTCCGCCATCGGTCCGCCGCCAATCCCAGGAGTTGTCGAACGAAGGCCCCGGCCACCCCGGGGCTCAGTTTGGAGTACCCCTGGCGGCGGTCTTTAAACACGTAGGGAAACTCCCGCACCCGGTCCGCCGGCACCCGGGCCCGAACGAGGATCTCCAACAAAATCTTGTACCCCCGGGGGCGCAACCGGGAGCGGCTCTTTTCAAACACGTCCCGGCGCAGGGCAAAAAAACCGCTCATGGGGTCCTTGAGCGCCACGCCGAGCAGAGCCCGGGCGACCCCCGTGGCGAGGGAGCTCGTCCACTGGCGGTACCAGGGCCACTGGTCGGCCCCGCCCCCCGGCACCCGGCGGGACCCCACGGCCACCCAGGCGTCCCGGCCGACGGATTCGACCAGGCGGGGCAGGAGGGTCTCGTCGTGGGATCGATCGGCGTCCAGGACGGCCAACAGGCGACCCGTGGACCATTCAAAAGCTTCGACCACGGCCGGACTCAACCCCCGGTCCCGGGTTCGGCGCAGCAAACGCAATCGACCCTCGAAGAGACGGTCCTTGCGCAATTGGTTGACCAGGCCGGCCGTGCCGTCCGGCGAATTGTCGTCGACCACGATGATCTCGTAATCCCAGGGGGCCAGGAGGGGCGGCAACGCCCGGAGGAGGCCGCCGATGTTCGCGCTCTCGTTGTAGGTCGGGACGATGACCGAAAGAAATCTCAAAGGCCCCCTCCCCCGCCGCCCACCGCCAGCCGGCGGCCCAAGGCCCACAGACCGGCGGCGACCGCCGCCAACGTCCCGGCGAGCCCCCAGAGGAAAGGGGCGGGCCGATAGCGCCACCACACCCGCGTGGCTCCCGTTTCCCCCCATCCGACGGACTGGGCCACCCCGTTCAAGTCTCGAATCCGGACCTCCCCGCCCCGGGTCCAGGCCCGCCACCCCGGGTCATTGGTTTCCATCCAAACAGCGCGGCTGCCCGGACGGTCGGACCGCCACCGGCAGGTCATTTTTTCGGCGCGGCGGCGGTAATACGTGAGGAGCTCGCCCCCCGCGACCGTCAGGAGCGGCCCCCAATCCGGGTTTTCATAGACCCGAAGGGCGCCGGCGTCCCAGACCACGGGCCACCGGAGGGACGTCGCCTCCGCCGTCACGAAATAACGGAGACCCAGTCGACTCAACGGCGGCGCGTCGGGTCGCTCCACCTCGAGGCCGGTCGTGGGCTGGACAACCCCCCCTTGGCTTTCCGCGATTTCCCGCCAAGGGGCCGACGGCACGAGCGCTTCGTACCCGTTCAAATTGGGGAACCCGGCCAAAAGGCTTTTGTTGTGCCCGGCGACGGACTGGGACGTGAACACCCGCCCTTGGGAAAGCCCCGTGGGGCCCAGGAGTTTTTCTTGAAACCACGCCAACAAATCCGTTCGGGAAAGCCGGGAACCCGGGTCCTCCAGCCGAAGAAACGGCCGTCCCGCGCCCCACAACTCCAGGACCACCAGGGCGAAGAGCGCGAGGCCCCCGGCCCGGCGGCGCGATAGGACGGACCACCCTCGGGCGGCCGCCGCGGCCAAGGCCACGTGAATCCCCAAATAAAACCGGGCCGGAACGCGCAAGGAAGCCAAGCAGCGCCAAAGGACGGGATAGACGGGGCCGTTCTTGCCGAGAGCCGCCATCAACGAACCCGCCGCCAAGACCGGCCAGCGCCATTGGCGGCGCCGAAGGAGGAGAACCAAACCGACGACCGCGAGGGCCAGCCCTCCCCAGCCCACGAAAACCGTCGCCGTTTCGAAATACACCGAGGGCGGTTCGGGAAAAAGAGGCGGTTTCGGCAGGGCGCCCCAGGCCCAGGGGTTGGTCCACCCTTTCCAAAGCCGTCCCAGTTCCAGGGAATAAGAGGTGGCAAAGGCGTAGCGGTCCCGGTCCGTTAATACGCCGCGCAGCCCCCGGGTGGTGCGGGGAAGAAAATCGGCCGTGGGAAAAGCCTGGACGGCCGCCAGGAAGGCACCGAAAAGAACGGCAAGAAAACCAACAAGGCGTTCTAT
>DAOQNO010000147.1:0-4598 GCA_035332125.1 Elusimicrobiota bacterium
GTCATTTTCTTGCTGTCGTTCAACCCCGTCCAGTCGGTCTCCGGTTTCAGGATCACCGCGGCGGCCACCACGGGGCCCGCCCAGGGGCCGCGGCCCGCCTCGTCCACCCCCGCCAAAAGAAAAAACCCCTTTTCGCGCCAACCGGAATCGAACGCGAAAAGGGGTTTTGACACGAAACGGACTTACCGGGCGGCGGCGGGCTCCAACGGGGCGGGACCCGCGTTTTTACCTTCCGACGCCTTGGCGACGGGGGAGGCGGTTTCCTCCTCGATGCGGGCGGCTTTGCCCGTGAGGTCCCGGAGGTAATAGAGTTTGGCGCGGCGGACTTTGCCCGAGCGCAACACCTTGAGGCTTTCGATGCGGGGGCTGTGCAGCGGGAGGGTCCGCTCGACGCCGACGCCGAAAGACATCTTGCGCACGGTGAAGGTGGAAGCGATGCCGTGGCCGCGTTTGCGGATCACGACGCCTTCAAAGGCCTGGACGCGTTCGCTCTCGCCTTCGACGATTTTGATGTCGACGCGGACCACGTCGCCCACGCGGAAGGCGGGCGGGTTCTTTTTCAAAAAGGCGCTTTCAACTTTTTCAAGAATGGGGTTCATGGCAATCTCACTTTTTAATTTTCAATAAATCCGGGCGTTTCTTTTTGGTGGCCGCCGCCGAGGCCGCTTCCCGCCAGGCCGCGATGGCTTTGTGGTCCCCGCCCAAGAGCACGGGGGGCACTTTCCGCCCGCGCCACTCGGCGGGCCGGGTGTAGTGGGGGCAGTCCAACCGCCCCCGCCAACCGTCCGCGAAGGAATCCCAGGCCAGACTGTCGGCTTCCTTCACCGTGCCGGGAATCTTCCGCACCACCGCGTCCACGACCGCCATGGCGGGAATTTCCCCGCCGGTCAAGACGACGTCCCCGAGGGACACTTCGAGGTCGATCCACTCAAAAATCCGTTCGTCCACGCCTTCGTAGTGACCGCACAACAGCACCAGGCGCTTCTTTTTCGCCAGTCGATCCGCCAGGGCCTGGGTGAAGGGACGTCCCTGGGGGGACAGGTAAATCACAAAAGGTTTGTTTCGGCCTTTTCCCGCCGCCCCGACCGATTTCAACGCCCGGTGAACAGGTTCGGCCTGAATCACCATGCCCGGTCCGCCCCCGTAGGGCCGGTCGTCCACGGTGCGGTGCTTGTTGTCGGCGAAGGCGCGGATGTCGTGGACCCGGAGGTCCGCCAGACCCTTGGTTCGAGCCTTGGCCAGCAGGCTTTCGCCGAAGACCCCCTCGAACATCCGGGGGAACAATGTCAAAACGTCAACGCGCACGGTCCACGCGTCCGCCGGGAACCCGGCTTATTCCTCTAAAAGCTTGATGTCGATGCGGGCGTCGTCGCCGCCGCCGAAGGCGGCGTTGGCCACGATGCGGAGGGAATCGATGGTCTTGCCCCGCCGTCCGATGATCTTGCCCCGGTCCTCCGGAGCGACGCGCAGCTCCACGGTCCGTTCGGCCTCGGCCCAGCGGGCCTGAACGTCGTCCGGTTTCTGGACCAGGTTTTTCGCGACGGAAAGAACCCAGTCGAGGGCGGACGCCATGGGAAAAAAGAGCTTAGTTGGCGGACGGGCCCAGCGCGCCGGCGTTTCTCAACGCGGTGCGAAGGGTGTCGGAAGCCTGGGCGCCCTTGGACAACCAATACTTGAGGCGCTCGGCGTTGACGGTGATGCGGTTGGTTTTGTCCTTGGGGTGGTAGTGACCAAGAACTTCCAACCCGGCGGCGTCGCGGGCCTTGCGGCTGTCGATGGCGACAATGCGGAAATGCGGGGTCTTCGGACGCCCGACTTTTTGAAGACGAAGGCGAACCATGTGTGTGGGATCCTCTCGATTAAATTCGGGCTATTTTACCTCAGGGCGGGACCCGCTGTCAAGCGAAAAACCTTTAAAATTCATAAAATAAACCGCTATGGACGCGACGCTGCGGGACGACGTTCGAACCCTCACCACCTGGCTGGGCCGGGTCATCCGGGAACAACAGGGCGAGACCTTTTTTACCAAATTGGAGCGCCTTCGCCAATTGGCCAAGGCTACCCGGGCGCGACCCGGGGCCTCCAGCCGGGCGGCGTTGCGGGCCTTCGTGGACCGTTTGACCCCCCGGGAAGCCCAAAACATGGCCCGGGCCTTCACGCTTTACTTTCAGCTGGTGAACCTCGCCGAGGAACACCACCGCATCGAGCGCCTGCGCGACCGGGAGCGGGAGGCCGGGGCTCCGCCCCTCTCCGTGGAAAAAGCCCTGTCGGACCTCCGCCGGGCGGGCGTGCCCCGGGCCCGCATCGCCCGGGCCGTCGCCAATCTCCGACTGGAACCCGTCTTTACGGCCCACCCCACCGAAGCGAAACGCCGCGTCGTCCTCCGTCATCTTCTTCGCATGGCCGAAGGGTGGGAGGAGCACCGCCGATCGGACCGATCTCCGTCGGAAAAGCGCCGGTCGGAAAACGCCCTGTTGGAATCCCTGGAAGCCCTTTGGCAAACCCAGCAGGTGCGCCAGCGGCGCGTGACGGTGGAAGACGAAGTGCGGAACGTTCTCTTTTTCCTGATCGGCACCGTGCCCCGGGCGGCGGCGGAATTTTGGGACGCCTTCACCGAAGCCGCGGCCTGCTTGGCCCCGGGCGCGGTCCCCTCGCCCCGGTTGCTATCGTTTGGCTCCTGGGTCGGCGGCGACCGGGACGGCAACCCTTCCGTCACCCCCGACGTTTCCCGGTGGACCCTGGCCGAGCAACGGCGCACCGCCCTGGAGTTTTACCGCAACGCCGTCCGCGATCTTCAGTCCCTCTTGACCTCTTCCTCTCTGGCCGCCCCGGTGGACCCGGCGGTGGTGAAATCCCTTAACAAAGACCGCCGGTCCCTGCCGGAACTCGAAGAGCGGCTTCGCCATTGGGAGCGGGGGGAATATTACCGGGCCAAGCTTTGGGCCGTGGAGGCCCGGTTGGTCCGGGCCCAGTCGGGCGCCAAGGGGGGCTACACGGCGGCCGCCGGCCTGGTGGACGATTTGGTTCTTCTTCGCCGAAGCTTGGAAAAACACGGCGGCGCCCGAACGGCCCGCGGCGCCTTGCTGACGCTGGAGCGCCAGGTCCGTTTGTTCGGGTTCCATCTGGCCCGGCTGGATTTTCGACAACACAGCGCCCGGGTCCGGGCCGCGGCCGAAGCTTTGGCCGGCGGCCGGCCCGCTACGGCGGAATGGGCCGGATTAATCGCCGCCGGCGCCCCCCGGGCGGTGCCGCGGATCGCCGGGGACGGGCTGGCTCTTCGGGAAATGGAAACCCTGGCCGAATTGCAAAAGACCTTCGGAACCCGGGCGGCCGACCATTACATTTTGTCCATGACGCGGTCCGCCGACGACCTCTGGGCGGCCCTCTTCCTGGCTCGTCGGGCGGGGTTGATCCGCCGGGAGGGAAACCGGTGGCGGTCAACGGTGGACATTGTGCCCCTGTTCGAGACCGTCGAGGATTTGTCCCGGGCGCCGGCGCTGATGGCGGCGCTGTGGCGGCACCCGTTCTACCGGCAAATTTTGGCGTCCCGCGGCGGGGCCCAGGAAATCATGCTGGGCTATTCGGATTCGAACAAGGACGCGGGCTATTTGGCGGCCAATTTCCACCTGTTCCGGGCCCAGGAGTCCCTGGGACGGGCGGCGGAAAAAGCCGGGGTTCTTCTCCGGTTCTTTCACGGCAAAGGCGGGACCATCGACCGCGGGGGCGGGCCCGCGCACCGGGCCATTTTGGCCGCGCCGCGGTCCGTGCCGGGGGGGCGCCTTCGCATCACCGAGCAGGGGGAGGTGATCGCCTACAAATACGGCCGCCCGGCGGTGGCCCGGCGCAATTTCGAGCAGATGGCGAGCGCGGTCTTGACCGCCGAGCTGGCGCCCCCGGGGGCCAAGCTTTCGCCCGCCCGGCGGTCCGTTTACGAAGGCGTTCTGGCCGGCCTCGCGGAGGCCTCCCGGCGCCACTACCGCGCCCTGGTGTACGAGACGCCGGGTTTCGCCGAATACTTCGCCCAGGCCACGCCCATTGACCTGATCGAGCGAGTGGAAATCGCCAGCCGACCGGTTTTTCGAAGCGGAAAACCGAAAGACGGGTCCCCCCGGGCCCCGGCGGCGCCGTCCCTGGCGGACATGCGCGCCATCCCCTGGGTTTTTTCCTGGACCCAGTCGCGAAATTTACTTCCCGCCTGGTACGGGGCGGGGAGCGCCCTTCAGGAGTTCCTGGACGAAAAGGGCGCCGCGGGGCGCGGGCTGTTGGCCGACATGTACGCCCGGTGGCCCTTTTTCGCGGCGCTGCTCGACAATTTGGAGCTTTCCCTGGCCAAGGCCGATTTGACCATCGCGGAAGGGTACGCCGCCCTCGTCAAAGATCGGTCCCTGCGATCGGCGATCTTTGGACGCGTTCGGGAGGAGCACCGGCGCACGGTGGGGGCCCTGCGGGCGATCACGGGCCACGCTTCGCCCCTGGAACAATCCCCGGTCCTTCGGGAATCCATCGCCCTGCGAAATCCCTACGTCGATTCCCTGAGCGCCCTTCAGACCCGATTTTTGACTTTGTGGCGGGACCTCCGCCGGTCGCCCGCCGAACGG
>DAOQNO010000148.1:0-4564 GCA_035332125.1 Elusimicrobiota bacterium
GTCGGAATAGATCACCCGGGTGGGCCCGCCCCAGCGGGGGCCGCTGACGTCGGCCCGCCCGTCGAAAATCACGATCACCTCGGCGTTCCCCTGGGGCCGTCGGTCCTCCACAAACCGGAGCAGGCGGTCCCGCTGGTCCCGCAGGGGGCCGGTGGCCAGCCAGTCGACGCTGCGGATGACGTTGTAGCCGTCCAGAATATAGGCGGTCACGGGCGCCCGAGCTTCCGGCCGACCCGCCGTTCGACGCTGGCCACCTTGGATTTCAGGCGGCCCCGGGCGCCCCGGCGGTAATCCACCTTGAGCGTGAGGGCCAGACGGGGGCAGTCCTTGCGCATGCGCTCGTAACACTTTCGGACCACGGCGAAGACCTCGTCCCATTCCCCTTCCAGGATGGTGCCCATGGAATGGAGCTCGTAGGGCACGCCGCTTTTGTCGATGAGGTCCAGGGACCGGGCGACGTAGCGCCCGACGCTTTGACCTTTGCCGATGGGGAATAAACTGAATTCCAGGAGGACCATGGGGAACATGATACGCCATCCACAATCCGACGTAAACCCGCCGGGCGGGGATTCCCCCGCCGAGCGTCCCGCGGGCGGGGGTTCCCGTCGGGGTCCCAAGGTGTTATCATCACGCCCAATGAAGTGGGCCTCGGCCATCTCCCAGCAGGTGCGGTTGGAATCAGCGCTCAAGGAGTGCGCCGAGGGCGTCCGCACGCAATTGGGGGAAGCCCCGGTGGATTTCGCCGCCCTGTTCGTCTCCGACAATTTCGCCGGGCGTTACGAGGAAGCCCACGCCCTGCTGGCCGACCGACTGGCGGTCAAAACCCTGATCGGGGCCAGCGGGGGCGGTGTGATCGGCGACGGGCAGGAGGTGGAGCACCGCCCGGCCGTGAGCCTCGTTGCCGCGCGCCTGCCCAAAGTGCGCGTCCGGCCTTTTTCGGTTCAAGACGAGGACTTGCCGGACCTCGACGCTTCCCCCCGCGCCTGGGAATCCATCGTCGGCGTCCGGGCGGGCGAGGACCCCCAGTTCCTGGTGCTGGCCGACCCCTTTTCCATCCGCTCCGACAATTTCCTCCTGGGGTTGGATTACGCCTTCCCCAAATCCGCCAAGATCGGCGGGCTGGCCTCCGGCGCCTCGGAACCCGGGCGGAACGCCCTTTACCTAAACAACCTCTGCCTTCGGTCGGGCCTGGTGGGCGTTTCCTTCACCGGCGACATCCTCGTGGACACGGTGGTCGCCCAGGGGTGCCGCCCCATCGGCAAACCCTTTCACATCACCGAATGCAACGACAACGTTTTGGCCTCCCTGGACGGCAAACCGCCCCTCCAGGCCCTGCAGGATTTGTTCCAAACCCTCCCCGAGCGGGACCGCCAGCTCCTCCGCCAATCGCTCTTTTTGGGCATCGCCATGAACTCGACCATCGGCGAACCCCGCGCCGGCGACTTCCTGGTGCGGAACATCATCGGCGTGGACAACGAACGGGGCCTGCTGGCCATCGGCGCGCCCCTGCGGGTGGGCCAGGTGGTTCAATTCCATTTGCGGGACGCCCAATCCTCCGCCGACGATTTGAAACAGGTCTTTGACCGGGTGGGTCCCGTGCGGGCGGAAGCCCGCGGGGCCTTTCTGTTCTCCTGCGTGGGCCGGGGCCAATCGCTCTACGGACGCCCCCATCACGACTCCCGGTTTTTCCAACAGCAAGTGGGCCCCGTCCCGCTGGGGGGTCTTTTCTGCAACGGCGAAATCGGTCCCGTCGGGGGAACCACCTACCTTCACGGGTACACCAGCTGCTTCGGGCTCTTCCGTCCCAAATCATGACCCGCGCGCTGGCGGCCTTTCTGCTGATTTTCGGCGCGGCCTTTCCCGCCGGCGCGGCCCCCGCGGCGAAACCGGCGACCGGGGCTCCGGCCGCCCCCGAGGCCGCCCCGCCGCCTACGGCTTTCAGCCCCCGGGAAACCATGGACGCCCTGATCGACGAGGGCCTCCGCGCCATTTACAACCTGGACTACGCCGGCTCCAAAGCCGCTTTCGCCACCCTCAAACGGGATTTCCCGGACCACCCCATCGGCCTCTACGGCCTCACGACGGCCCTCTGGTGGGAGCTGACCAACGACTACGACGAGGACAACCCCGTTCTCGAAAAGGAATTTCTGGCCACGGCCGACGAAACCATCGCCTTCGCCCGGGCGCAATTGAAAAAGGGCGACCCGACCGGGGAAATCCGCCTGTGCCTGGGCGGCGCCCTGGGCCTCAAAGGCCGGTGGGACGCCATTCAAGGCCACTGGCTCGCGGCCTACAAAAACGGCAAGAAGGCCTTTGACGTCCAGGACGAGGCCATCAAATCGAACCCCGAACTTTACGACGCGTACCTCGGCGTCGGCATTTTCCATTACTACGTGGCGGTCCTGCCCGCGGCGGTGAAAATTTTCGCCCGGATGATTTTCGGCGGATCCAAAGCCCAGGGCCTTCGGGAAATCAACCTCGCCAAGGACAAGGGACGCTTTTCCCGGACGGCGGCCCTGCTGTTCCTGGTGAACCTCCACGTCAACAACGAGAAAGACCCGGCCACCGCCCTGGCCCTTCTCCGGGAGGGGCGCAAAGAATTCCCCAACAGCCCCTTCTTCCATTTCGCGGAGCTGTTGATTTTGGACGAGGCCCGGGACTGGTCGGCCCTTCGGATCGGCGCCGAGGATTTCCTGGCCCGCATTCGCCGGGCCGATCGCTACTACGGGAAAGGCCGGGAACACATGGGGCTTTTCGCCCTGGGGAATTCCTATTTGATCGAGGGCGACGCGGGGCGGGCCTTGGACATTTACGAGGACGTGTTGGCCAACCACCATCAACAGGACCGATGGATCACCCTCACTTATCTTCACCGGGGAATGGCTTACGACCTTCGGGGACGGCGGGATCTGGCCGTGGCCGATTACAACGCCGTTCTGGATCGACGAGACGTGTGGGAGCTTCACGACAAGGCCCGGGCGTTGTTGAAACACCCGTACCAGCCGCCCCGTAAAAAACGTTGAAAAAACCCGCCGGTCCCCTGCTTCGGTCGTTGGGCGCCCTTTGGATCGCCGCTTGCCTCGTCGCCATGGCTCTCACGGTCCGCTACATGAAGGGCGCCGTGCGGAACGCCTTCGTTCTCCGGTCCGCCGGGGTGTCCCAGCTGGCCCAGGCCAATCTTCAGGAGTTCCTGGACCGCCACACCCGGGACCTGGGCGACCTGGCCCAAAATTTGGGGGAGGCCCCGCCGAACGGTCAGCGGGATTTCGAAGACCGGGCGGCCCGGGTTCTCCCCGAAAACCCCGCCTTCGCCGCCCTCAATTTTTTCAACCGCGATTTCATCCT
Source organism: Elusimicrobiota bacterium (assembly GCA_035332125.1). Classification (GTDB taxonomy): domain Bacteria; phylum Elusimicrobiota; class Elusimicrobia; order FEN-1173; family FEN-1173; genus JADKIY01. Next base: position 3,346 of record DAOQNO010000148.1, read on the forward strand.
GACCTGGGGGTTCCCCTACGCGGCCAACCGCACCGCCGAGGGGTTGAACCTTAAAACGCATTTCGCCGGATTGGCCGCCGCTCGACGGGCCATCGAACGCCACGGGCCCGCGGCCTCCGGACTGGTGGATCTCCTTCAGGGCGAATCGGGCGTGTTGCTTTACGCCCCGGTTTTTGAGGGCGACACCTGGCGGGGGCTGATCGAGGGGGCCCTTCAAATCCCCCGGTTGGCCGCGCGGTTCATTGCGCCGCTCTTCGGCCCGCGGTTCCGGTTCATGATCATCGACGAACGGCGGGGCGAGGAGCTCTATTCCAACATGCGGGAGGTCGACCACGCCCGGACCCCGGCCTACGACGCTTATTTCACCTTGAACGTGGCGGACCGGATTTGGTGGGTGGTTCTGCACCCGGTCTCGCCGCCCCCGACGTTGGCGCTGGTGGTCGGGGCCTTGATGGTGGAATTGGCCGTGGGCGCGGGAGTTCTGATATTGGCCGGGAGGCGAAAATGGGATTGAAATCCTGGGGCGGAGCGCTGGCGATTTTGGCGGCGGGCCTTTCCATTGCGGGGGCGGAGCCCTTCGACGTTCCCGTCCCCGGCCGGACGGAGAACGACCCGCTTTTGCTTCAAGGCGATTTTACTCCCCCCCGGACGGCCAACGCGCCCGTCCTGGTGTGCCTTCACGGGCTCGGAAGCACCCGGGCGGAGTGGCAACCCCTGATCGACGCCGCGCGGAAAAAGGGCTGGGGCGCCTACGCCTACGACGCCCGGGGCCACGGGCGAAGCCAAAGCACCTTGGCCGGGGACACCATTGCCCACGACAGCCGACGGGACCGGACGCCGGCGTTTTGGCAGGCCATGCCCGGGGACTTGATCCGGGTCTTGGACGCCTTGGAAAAACAAAAAAACGTCGCGCCCAAGCAACGGATCCTGGTGGGCGCCAGCCTGGGCGCCAACGTCTGCCTTCTGGGCGCGGGGTCCTCGCCCGCGGCGGGCGTCATCGCCCTGTCGCCGGGAATCGAATACGCCGGATTGAATGTGGAAAGCGCCATGGCCGGCCTGCCGGCGCCGGCGCTTCTGGTCTCCGCCAAGACGGATTTATACGCCCACGCCAGCGCCGAGCGGCTGTTGTCCCTCGCGGGGCGGCCGGGGTTTGTTCGCTGGACGGCCCTGGACGGCGGGACCGCCCGGGGAGACCACGGGACCCAGCTTTTTGATGGAA
>DAOQNO010000149.1:0-4524 GCA_035332125.1 Elusimicrobiota bacterium
CTGGCGGCTCGACCTCGACCTTCTCCCCGGTGGACGTGCCCGGGGCCGTGGCGGCCCTGGGCGAAAAGGACGAAGGGCCCGTGGCCAACCGGCGGCGGCTTCACCGGATATTCCGTCGATTGAAGTCGTTCTACGGTCTGGCGGAGTTCCAGGAAACCTACGGAAAAGACCCCGCCGCGCGGCTTTCGCCGCTTTCTTCCTCGGAAACGGTGCGCCTGCCCCTGGACTATTTCGCCGGGGGCTGGGACCGGCGGCTCTCCCTGCCGGGGAAAGTCTTTTTGCTCTTGAACCTCTATTACGCCGACCGGTCCCCGGCCTCGCCCCGGTGGTCCCTCTCCCGCGAAACACTGGCGGACCGCCACGGGCTCACCCGGTGGACCGTGGGCCTGGGTTCGGTGGACCTGCGCCGACATAATTTGCTCGAAGTGGATTACGACGACCAACCCACCCCCGACCGCCCCCAACGCCGCCCCAACGCCTATCGGCCCGGGCCCTTCTACGACCCCGCCGCCCTGGAAGAGCGGTTCCGCGCCCTGGGGGAAAAACACGGGCCCGAAGCCCTGGCCCGGGCGCGGAAAAGGGCCCACCTCCTCTACGAAGACGCCGACGCGGGCACGGTGGAAAGGCTGATCCTTTTGGAAAACCGCTACGGGCGGGAGGTTTTGGAGCGAGCCGCGGCCCTCCTGGGGCGCCAACAGCCGGACAACCCCAAGCGGAATATCGCCTATTTGGCGGGGGTGGCCCGGGGGCTGGCGGGGCGGCCCGCCACCGACGAGCGGGGGCCTTGACAACGGACCGTTCTCATTGTATGTTTAGAACGGACTAAACGTTAAAAACGTCAATGGTGACCTCGACCCCCCTCGATACGGAATTCGCCCGCCTGGCCGGCGACATGGCGGAGGAGTTCAATTTCAACCGCTCCCTGGGCCAGATTTACGGTCTCCTCTACATGCAGGACGCGCCCCTGGCCCTGGAAGACATCGGCCGGCGGCTGTCCATGAGCAAGGGCAACGTCAGCATCAACATCCGTCAATTGGAAGCCTGGGGGGCCGTCCGGCCTCTTTCCGTCGTGGGAAGCCGGAAGGATTATTACGAAGCCAACCGGGACATTAAAGCCGTGGCCCTTCGGCGGTTGAACGAGGGGCTCACCAAGCGCCTGGACCACGCGGAGCGGCGGATGGCGGCCCTGCTGGAAGCCCCCGTCGATCCCGCCCATCGTAAGCGCATCCAGGAACTGGAAACTCTCCTCTCCCGGGGACGCCGGGCCCTCAAGTTCGCCGCCCAATGGTTCGGTTAACCGGTCCCTGCGCCCACGGCATTTTGCCGCCGTTCCTTTTGGAGCGGATGGCGGAATCCCCGGATCCCGCAACACGAAAGTGGGCGCTCAAAAGCCTGGCGGCCTGGGCCGGGGCCCGGGCCTATCGGCGGGCGCTCGCGACCCAGCCCGCCATGGCGGCCATCCCCTCCCCCGAAGGAAAAAAGCACCGCCTGGTTTATGACGCCAAAAACAAAGAAACGTTGCCCGGGAAACTGATCCGCGCCGAAGGGCAAAAGGGGTCGAAGGACCCCGCGGTGAACGAAGCCTACGACTTTTCCGGCGCGACCTACGACTTTTACGACAAACTGTTTTCCCGGAACTCCCTGGACGACCGGGGCATGTCCCTGATCTCCAGCGTCCACGTGGGGCGAAGCTACGCCAACGCCTTTTGGAACGGCGAGCAGATGGCCTACGGCGACGGCGACGGCCGCGTCTTCACGCGGTTTACGAAAGCGCTGGACGTCGTCGGGCACGAGTTGACCCACGGGGTCGTGACCCACACGGCCAACTTGGATTACGAGGACGAGCCCGGCGCCCTGAACGAGCATTTCGCCGACGTCTTCGGTCTGTTGGTCAAGCAGTGGCGGCGGAAGGAAACCGCCGCCCGGGCCGATTGGCTCATCGGCGGCGACCTGCTGGTGAAAAAGCCCACCCGACGGGCCCTTCGCAGTTTCGCCGCCCCCGGCACCGCCTACAAAAACGATCCCGATCTCGGCACCGACCCCCAGCCGGCCCATATGAAAAACAAATACACCGGCGAGGACGACAACGGCGGCGTGCACATCAACTCCGGGATTCCCAACCACGCCTTTTACCTGGCCGCCCGGAAAATCGGCGGCCGGGCCTGGGAGAAAACGGGAAAAATTTGGTACGGGGCCCTTCGGGCCCTCTCGCCCAAAAGCGGTTTCCGCGAGGCGGCCATGGCCACGACGGAAAAAGCCGCCGCCCTTTACGGCCGCGCCGAAGCCGCCGCCGTCAAAGCCGCCTGGTCCGCCGTGGGAATCTCCCGATGAGGACCTTCGTCCCCCGGGACTTCGTCCCGTCCCCGCTTTCCCGCCCCTTCGCGGGGGGATGGCCCCTGGCGTTTCTTTGCGCCTTTCTTCCCGCCTGCGCCACGCTCAACCCCGAGGCCTTTAAAAATTTTCAATCCGCCGTCGCGGCCGAACAAAAGGGCCTCGAAGCCGAAATGGCCCGGGACGTGAATTGGACCCGGGAAGCCGACGTCCAGGACCTGGCCAACCGGAAGGACGCCCCTCTAAGCGCCTACATGGTGAAGGAATCCAAGGGCACTGAATGGACCATGGAAACCCTCCCGCCCCACTGGGACGCCCGGCGCACGCTCCGGACCCTGGAAGAGTTCAACGCCGCCTTCGGCGGCTACGTCGGGCTCCTTTCCGACATCGCCGCCGGGCAAGTCAAAGACCCCGAAGCCTTCGACGGCACGGCGGCCTCCCTGAACGACGCCTTTCGGAGGATTCGGGAAACGCCGGCGGGGCTTCCGTCCGTCGAAAAGCGGCCCCTGGCGGCGGCGGCCGCCCTGGTCGCCGAAAGCCTCCGCCTCTACGTGGAGAACCGCCGGGCCCGGGACCTGGCCCGGGCCATTCGGGACAACCAGCCGTTGGTGGAATCCTACGCGGAGCAATGCCGCGCCCTGATCGGTTTAATCCGCGCCGATTTGAAGGCCGCCTACGCCGACCAGGTCCAGGCGATCCACGAACGGTGGGACGACAAACGGTCCCCGGGCCGGGTGACCCTCACGCGCTCGCTTTTTAATTTGAACGAGGAATACGCCGACGCCATGGAAACGCTCAAGGCCCTGGAGGTTTCCTACAATACCCTTCCGGCGGCCCACGGGGAGCTGGCCGACGGCGTGGAAAAGAGCCGGAAACCCCGGGCGGCCCTGGCCGCGTTCGTTCGCTCGGCCCAGGGCCTGGCCCGGCGAACCCGGGAATTGGAGAAGGCCCGATGAGCGCCGCCGACGCCGCGAAGGCTGTGGAGGCCCTGGCCGACCTTCGGCTGTCCCTCGTGGCCGCCGCCCGGGCGGCCCGGGAGGCCAAGAACGCGCCGTTGGCCAAGGATTTGACCGCCCGGGCCGAGGCCGTGAAAGAAGCCCTGGCCGGTCGACGCCGCCAAGCCCACGCGGCCTGGACCGTCGACGCCCGGCGGCTTCAAACCCGGCTGGCCGCGCTCTCCCGGGAATTGAAACGCATCGCCGGGGCCCCCGCCGCGACCGCGGTGGGCGCCCGCCGCGCCGCCCGTTTCCTCGCCGACGCCGAACGGTTTCTTCGCTGGCTCGAGGGAGGCCGGTCGTGACGACGGCGGTTTTTCAAACGTACCGGCCGGAGGGACGCCCGGGCCGACGACCGACGGCGAATCGTCCCCGGCCCCTGGACAAGGAGACCCCATGCGCGTTTTGATCTGCACCACCCCCATTCGACCCGTTCCGACGGATTACCCCCCGCTCGGCGCCATGGCCGTTCTCCAGTCGCTCGAGGCGGCGGGCCACGACCCCGTGTTCTACGACATCGATTGTTTCCGTCCCTCCTTGGAGGAAGCCGTGGCGGCCATCGTGGCCTTCAAGCCCGAGGCCATCGGTGTGAGCGCCGTCGTTTCCACGGCGTACGCCCACACCCAGCGGCTGTGCCTGGCTTTAAAAAAGGCCCTGCCGGACATCCCCTTGGTCGTGGGGGGGAACCTGGCCGCCAGCGCGGAATTGCTGCACCGCCGTTGCGCCGTGGATTTTTGCGTCGTGGGCGAAGGCGAACGAACGAGCGTGGCCCTGGTCGACGCCCTGGCCCGGGGGCCCTGGCGGACGGACAAGGAACGTTTCCGATCCATCAAGGGCCTGACCTTCCTCGGGGCCGACGGCCAGGTCGTGTTCACCGGCTACCCGGACCCCCTGTCGCCCGAGGAGTTCCGCGACCCGGATTACACGTGGCTCGATCGGTTTTCCCGCATCGACAATTTCATCGGCGACCCCTTTTCCCGACCGGATTTCGCCCGGGACCCCCGCTCCTACGCCCCCCACCGAAAGGGCATGAAGCTGGGCACGGTGACCTCCGCCAAGGGCTGCGTGTCCCGTTGCACCTTTTGCCACCGGTGGGACAAAGGCTACCGCCCCTACGGGGCCGAGGCCGTCGTCCGGAAAATCCAATATCTGAAGGACCGCTACAACGTGGGGTTTTTCTATTTCGGCGACGAGAATT
>DAOQNO010000150.1:0-4461 GCA_035332125.1 Elusimicrobiota bacterium
TGGTCAACAAAATCACCCAGCAAGTGAAAAATCACGCCACGCTGGGCGATCTCCGCTCCAAATAATTTTTTGTTTTGTCGGCGTCGGGCCCGTTCGGGGACGGTCTTTTTTTATCCGCGTTGACTTCGGGACAAGGTTCGGGATAACCCCTGAACAACCTCCCCGATCGGTGGAACCCGGGAGGGCCTTTGGAACAACCGGGACAACGCTCGCGGCTTTCCCACAGGTTGTTCGATCGTGAAAACAATCGAGAGTCGCCGTCCATCAAAGGCTTTCGCGCCGTCTAAGAAATTACTATCATTACCCCGAACCCGGCTCCTACGACGACTCTTATCTTTATAGACCAATAGAAAGAGGATGGCCTTGAATAACTCAAGCACTGTTATGTCCTCGCCCAAAAAAACCGACGCCGCTCTGGAAATTCATTGCCAAAAAGAGGAACTCCTGAAAGGCGTTCATTTGGTTCAAAACGCCATTTCGCCCCGGAGCACCCTGCCGGTATTGTCCAACGTGCTTTTTGAATCCACCGATCAAGGCCTTCGCTTGTCCTCGACCGATTTGGAAGTCGGAATCCGTTGCCTCGTGAAAGCGGACGTGAAAACCCTGGGCAGCCTGACCGTCCCGGCCAAACCCCTGGGGGAATTTCTCCGCACCCTGGACGACGGCAAGGACGTCTCCCTCAAGAGTACCGACGGCCAAAAAATCGAAATCCGCTCCGGCCGTGACCGTTGCTCTCTGGCCTGCCTGCCCAAGGACGATTACCCCGTCCTTCCCGAATTTAACTTGGAAAAAGCCGTGTCCCTGAACCCGGCCGTTCTGCGCGACATGATCCGTAAAACAGCCTTCGCGGTTTCCACGGACGAGACCCGTTACGTCTTGAACGGAGTGGATTTCATGGTGGAAAAGGGTCAGATGACTCTGGTCGCCACCGACGGCCGCCGACTGGCCTTCATCCAGCGCGAAATCGCCGATAAAAAAGCCTCCATCAGCGCCATCATCCCCACCAAAGCGGTCAACGAATTGGCCCGGGTGCTGAGCGCCGATGAAAAAGGCGCCGAGCTGTTGGTTGGCTTCACCGAAAACCAGGTCACGTTCCAATACAAAAACGTGGTCATTATTTCCCGCTTGATCGAAGGCAATTTCCCCAATTTCGAACAGGTGATTCCCAAATCCCACGACACCCGCCTTCGACTGAAAACAAAGCAAATCCTTTCGGCCACCCAACGCGCCGCCGTGGGGACCCTGGAACGGGGCGGGTCCGTCCGTTTCGCTCTTTCGGCCGGGCGCCTGCAAATCTCCGCCTCGGCCCAGGGCCGCGTGGAAGTGGAATCCGAGGTGGAGGTCGACTACAAAGGCGAGCCCTTCGCCATCGCCTTCAATCCCGCTTACCTGGTGGACGTTTTTAAATCCCTGGAAGCCGACGAGATCTTTTTGGAATTCAGCACCCCGCTCAACCCCGGCGTTATCCACCCCGTGGGCGACGACAACTACAAATACGTCGTTATGCCCATGCAGGTGTCCTAACCCGGGCCTTTCCCCGCCCTTCCCCACGTGCGTCTGACCCACCTGGGCCTCCGGCAATTCCGGAACTTCGCCCGGCTGGACCTCGCGCCGGCTCCCGGACTGAACGTCTTGGTCGGCCCCAACGGGGCCGGTAAATCGAATATTTTGGAGTCCATCGCCGTTCTGGCCACGGGTCAAAGCCATCGCGGGGCTGAAATCCGCCATTGGATCCAGGAAAGCAAGGACGAGCTCGCCCTGGTCGCCCAACTGGAAGGCGAAGAAACCATCGCTCTGGAACTCCGCCAAAAACGGGGACGGATGCGACAGGTGAAATTCAACAACCGCCCCCAGGCCCGGGCCCGGGATTGGGCCGGCCGGATTCCCGTGGTGGCCTTTTCGCCCGAGGATTTGGATTTGGTCAAAGGGGACCCCGGCGTCCGCCGCCGGGCCTTAAACGACGTTTTGGGCCAGGTGAGCCCCGAATACGCCGACGCCCTGGCCCGGTACCAGAAACTCTTGGAGGAACGGAACGCCGCCCTGCGCCAGGTGCGGGAGGGCGCCGCCAAAGCCAACGTGCTGGAACCCTGGGATTTGGCGCTTCTGAAAGAGGGCGCCCGCCTCACCGTGGTCCGACAGCGCTTTTCCGATGAATTCGCCGGCCGACTGCAACGCCGGCAGCAGGACCTTTCCCTCGGACGGGACCGGGTGGCCATGATTTACCGGCCCTCGTTCCACGTTCCCTCCGAAAACGAGGACGAAGTCGCCGAGGCCAACCGCCGACGGCTGGCGGACCTCCGGGAGGGGGAAATCGCCCTGGGGTCCACGTTGATCGGCCCCCACCGGGACGACGTGGAATTCCGCCTGGGGGACGAACCGGCGAAGGCCCGGGCCTCCCAGGGCCAGACCCGGACCTTCGCGCTCTCCTGGAAATGGGAGGAACGGCTTTACCTCAAGGAAAAACTGGCCCGGGAGCCCCTCTGTTTGCTGGACGACGTTTTCTCGGAACTGGACCCCGAACGGCGCCACCAATTAACCGAACGCCTGATGGCGGGCACCCAATGCTTTGTCACGCTGACCGATTTGTCCACCTGGGGCGCCTTCGGCATCGGCGACGCGCGCATTTTCGAGGTTCGGGACGGAAGCGTGGATCATTCCACCAGCGTCCTGGACGCCCCCGGGGAGCGCGCCTGAGCCCCGTCCGCAAACCCAAGGAAAAGGTCCTCCGCCCCGCCAAGGCCGTGATCGCGGCGGTGTTGGCCCGTTCCGGGTACGAACCGCGCCACTACGCCCTTTTCGACGTGTGGGACCGTCTCCTGGGTCCCCAGGCGGCCAAGGCCCGGGCCGTGGGCGTGAAAAACGGCCGGCTATACGTGGACGTGGACAGTTCGGTCCGCCTGCACACCCTGACCCTGCGCAAGCGGGAGCTGGTCAAAAAAATGAACGGAGCCTTTGGCGAAGACGCCCCCCTTTCTGATATAATTTTCCGTCTAGGGACGACCCCCTTTTCCGACGACACCAATGCCTAAGAAAACCAAAACCCCGGCGACCAAAAACGCCAATCCGAAACGGGCCGCCGACAAAGCGGCGACAACCAGGAGGCAACGAGTGGCCACCGAAGCGTTAGACAAACCCGCGAAAAACGCGGCTTACGATTCTTCATCCATCCAAGTGCTGGAGGGCCTGGAGGCCGTCCGCCGCCGCCCCGGCATGTACATCGGACCCACCGACCAGCGGGGCCTTCACCATCTCGTGTACGAAGCCGTCGACAACTCGATCGACGAAGTCTTGGCCGGCCACGCCACCTTGGTGGAAGTGACCATCCACGAAGACAACTCCATCACCGTCCTGGACGACGGCCGCGGCATTCCCGTGGAACCCAAAAACGACATCAAGGACCCGAAACTCAAGGGCAAGTCGGCCCTGGAAATCGTCATGACGGTCCTGCACGCCGGCGGCAAATTCGAGCAGAACGCGTACAAATATTCCGGCGGACTCCACGGCGTCGGCATTTCCTGCGTCAACGCCTTGTCCGATAAATTCAAGGTGGAAGTCTACCGCGACGGCAAGGTGTATTCGCAAACCTACAAATGCGGCAAGCCGGACCAGGACGTCCGCGTCACGGGCAAAACCGAAAACCGCGGCACCCGGGTGACCTTCCACCCCGACCCGACGATTTTCAGCGAGCACACCTACTCCTTCGACACCCTGGCGGCCCGGTTGCGGGAATTGGCGTTTTTAAACCCCGGCGTCCGCATCAACCTGTTGGACGAACGGGACGACAAACAACATCTTTTCCACTTCGAAGGCGGCATCGTCGAGTTCATCAAATTCGTCAACGCCCACAAAACCCCGCTCCACGCCACGCCCATCTACTTCCGCAAGGAACGGGAAAACATCCAGGTCGAAGCGGCCATCCAATACACGGACGCCTACACCGAACAGGTCTACTCCTTCGCGAACAACATCTCCACCGTGGACGGCGGCACCCACATGACCGGCTTCCGCTCGGCCATCACCCGGGTGATGAACGACTACGTGAAGAAACACGACCTTCTCAAGGGGAAGGATTACACCATCACGGGCGACGACACCCGGGAGGGTTTGACGGCCGTCCTGTCGGTGCGCATACCGACCCAGGACCTCAAATTCGACAGTCAGACCAAGGGCAAGCTGGTCAACCCCGAAGCCGAAGGGCTCGTGAAGTCCATCGTGAGCGACACCCTGGCCACCTTCTTCGAGGAAAACCCGAACACCGCCAAAAACATTTGCGAAAAGGCGATTCTCTCCGCCGAGGCCCGGGAAGCGGCCCGCAAGGCCCGGGAACTCACCCGACGCAAAGGGGCCTTGGACTCCGCCTCCCTGCCCGGGAAATTGGCCGACTGCCAGGAACGGGACCCGGCCAAATCCGAAATTTACATCGTCGAAGGCGACTCGGCCGGCGGCTCGGCCAAGCAGGGC
>DAOQNO010000151.1:0-4429 GCA_035332125.1 Elusimicrobiota bacterium
ATACATCCCCCCGAGCCCCGACAGGGCGCGGTACGCGTGGGACCCGAATTCCCGCGTGGCCAATCCGTCTTTGCCCCACAGGCCCATCAGGGGAAGGAGCGCTAGAAGGCCGACGGCGTTGCGGAAAAAGACGAGGGATTCGGTGGATTGTACGAGGGACAATCGTTTAACGAGGGCGCCGATGACGCCGAACAACACCGCGGAAAAAAAGAGAAGCAACGCTCCGCGGCGGGCCATGGAAGGGGATCAGCGGCTCGGGAAGGTAAGACCGGCCCTCACCATTTCACCTTGGCCACCCGGGCCAGGGCTTCCTGAAGTCGCGGCAGGGGAACCGTGAGCGCGAAGCGCACGTAGCCTTCGCCCGAGGGGCCGAAGCCGTTCCCCGGGGTGCAAACGAGGTGGGCTTCCTCGAGCAAACGCTCCGCCGTGCGGGCCGAGGTTTGGCCCTTGGGCACTTTCGCCCAGACGTAAAAAGTCGCCGGGGGAAGGAACACGTCCCACCCCAACTTTTGAAGGCCCGGTACGAAGAAATCCCGCCGTTCCTTGTACATCGCCCGCATGGCGGCCACGCCGTCCTGGGGGCCCGTGAGGGCGGCCACGCCCGCGTCCTGCACCGCCTGAAACACGCCGGAATCGTAGTTGTCCTTCAGCCGCCCGAGAATCTTCACCGCGCCGGCGTTGCCGCAGACCCAGCCGATGCGCCAGCCCGTCATGTTGTAGGTTTTGGAGCAGGAGTGGAATTCGATGCCCACCTCCTTGGCCCCCGGGACTTCCAAAAAGGACATGGGCGGCGCTTCGTAGTACATTTCCGAATAGGCCGCGTCGTGCACCACGAGGAATTTATGTTTCCGCGCCAGGGCCACCACGGATTCATAAAACGAGCGCGGCGCGGTGACCGAGATGGGGTTGCTCGGGTAATTGATGAAGAGCAGCTTGGCTTTTCCCAAAACATCCTTGGGGACGGCGTCGAAATCCGGCAAAAACTTGTTCTTTTCCAACAGAGGCACAAAGTGGGGGCGTCCCCCCGCCAAAAGCACGGCCGCGTTGTAGGCCGGGTAGGCGGGTTCGGGAATGAGCGCCAAGTCCCCCGGGTTCAGGAACGCGAGCGGCAGATGGGTGAGCCCGTCCTTGGAGCCGATCAGGGAATGGATTTCTGTCTCGGGATTCAATCCGACGTTGAATCGTTTCCGGTACCAGTCCGCCACCGCCCGGCGGAAACTCATCAGGCCCGCGCCGAAGGGATACTGGTGGTTGGCCGGGTTTTCCAGACCGCGTTTGCCCGCTTCGATGATGTGGGCCGGGGTGGGCAGGTCCGGGTCGCCCACGCCCAGGGAGATGATGTCGGCGCCCTTTTCCTGGGCCGCCTTTTTCTTGGCGTCGATGGCGGCGAACAAATAGGGGGGCAGTTGGCCCAAACGATCGGAAGCGGCGAAGCTCATGGGTGGTTCTCCTTCGGGGTCCAATGCCGGTCGAGGGCGGCCGGCAAAATGTAGAGAATGTGTACGATCAAGAAAACGGCGAGGCCGGCCCGGGGGCTCCAGGCCGCGACGAGCATGGCGGCGACGTAAACGGCCACGGCTCGAAGGGAACGCCGGTTGACGTCGCGAACCAAATCGGGGGAGAGGCTCGGGTCCACCAACCACCCGCCCCGGGTGGCGTAGCGCCACATGGCGTTCAACAACAAATTCGCGGCGCAAAGGGTGCCCCCGTAGGCCCACACCGAAGGCGCCCAGGCCCAATGGCGGCTGATGAGCGTCGTCGGAAAGGGAAGAAAAGCCAGGGCCATGAGGAAGAAAATATTCATCCAGAGGAGCGGCCGGTCCACCCGGCGAATGTGGTGAAAGATGAAATGGTGGGCCACCCAGAAAATCCCGACGATCAGAAAACTGAGAACGTACCCGAAATACTGGGGCCACAGGGCGAGGATTTTCCACACCAGATACCCCGCCGAGTCCACGTCGCCTTCCGGCAGGCGCAGATCCAACACGAGCAGGGTGATGACGATGGAAAAAACGCCGTCGGAGAAGGCCTCCAGTCGGCCCCGACCCACGGGAGAAGTCGACGGTTCAGCCATGGGAGCGATCCCCGTTTTTCCGGGAAGCGTCGGGCCGATGTTTCGGCGCGTACAGGACCCACCAAACCCCGTAAAGCAGGGCCGCCGCCGCGACGAGCGCGACGACATTGACCACCCACCCCTCGAACAACCCGAGTTCGTAGGGATACCCTTCGTAGCCGAAATCCTGGAGCGTTTTGTCCGTGAAGACCACCTGAAGGAAAGGGATCACTTTTCCGAACAGCCCCCCTTCGCACACGAGCAGGGACCACAGAAGCCAGTAGAGGATTCCAACGCCGGCCAGGGTGCCGACGATCACCGCGCCCACGTCCACCGGATCGTAGATCAATTCCGTGGCGGGGTCTTCCTCGTCCAGAAGGTGCGTCAGGGCGCTCCACGCTTTTTTTAAGTTCATCTAGGCCACCTTATTGATTAATCGACCGATTTGAGGGCAACGAATTTCCACCCGATCCCCGCGACGAAGGGGGCCGACCCCGGAGGGCGTTCCGGTGGAGATGACGTCGCCGGGTTCCAGCGTCATGACGCCGCTGATGTGGGACACGAGCGTCGGCACGTCGAAAATCAGTTGGGCCGTGGAGGACGACTGCCGCCGACGGCCGTTCACGAAGGTTTCGATCTTCAGCCGCCGGGGCCGAAGGCCGGTGGCGATCCAGGGGCCGAGGGGCGCAAAGGTGTCGAAACCCTTGGCCCGGGACCATTGACCGTCCAGGCGTTGCAAGTCCCGGGCGGTCACGTCGTTCATCAAGGTGTATCCCAGCACGTATTCCAGGGCCCGGGCTTTGGAAACCGAACGCGCCCGGCGACCGATCACGACCGCGATTTCCCCCTCGAAATCAACTTGTGTGGAACGCCGGGGACGACGGATCTTTTCGCCAGGGGCAATCACCGCGCTTGGGGGTTTTAAAAAAATCAGCGGCTCCGGGGGCGGCGCTTTCCCGAATTCCTTGGCGTGGTCGGCGTAATTGACGCCGACGGCCACGATCTTGGAGGGCGCGCAGGGCGGCAAAAGCCGCACCGCCGAAAGTTTCCACCGAAGCCCGGAGGCCTCGTGGGGGCCGAAGGGGTCGGGCAGGATCTCCTCGATCCACGAACCGTCGAGGCGGCCCCAACGCGCCGCCCCGCCGATTTCAAAACGGCCCAGGCGTTCGATCACGTCAGTTTTTCTTCAGCCCCAAGACGTCCCGCATATCGTAGAGGCCCGCGGGTTGCCGGGCCAGCCACTTGGCCGCGACCAGGGCCCCCGCCGCGAAGGCGTTCCGGGAGGTGACCCGGTGGGCCAGTTCGATGCGCTCGCCGTTGCCGATGAAAAACACCGTGTGGTCCCCCACCACGTCGCCGCCCCGCAGGGCGTGGACGCCGATCTCCTGGGGCGTGCGTTCGCCCACGAGGCCCGATCGGCCGAAGACGAACTCCCCCGCCGCCCGGCCTTTTTTAACGCTTTCGGCCAGGCGCTTGGCCGTGCCCGAGGGAGCGTCTTTCTTCTTGTTGTGGTGGATTTCGAAAATTTCCGCGTCGTAGCCGGGCAAGGCCCGGGCCAGGGTTTCCACCATGTCGAAAAGCACGTTGGCCGAGAGGCTCATGTTGGGGGAGAGCACCACGGGGATGTTTTTGACCGTCCGGGCCAACTCCTCCCGCTTGGCGCCGTCGATGCCGGTGGTGCCGATCACCAGGGGCTTGCCCGCGGCCGCGATGGCCGTCGCGTGGCCCAGGGCCGCCGGGGGAGAGGTGAAATCAATGAACACCTGGGCTTTGCCCAGCACGTCCTGCAGTTGGTCGGTGACGGGCACCCCGTAAAAAGTTTTCCCCAGATTGGGGCTGTCGTGGGCCTCCAACAGGCCGCCGATGGAAAGGCCCGCGTCCTCCGCGGCCAGCGCCGCGATGGCCTGGCCCATGCGCCCGCCGGCGCCCAAAATTCCGATTTTGATCATTTTTTGCTCCCTATCGAAGGAAATTTATCAGTGTCCAAAACAACACAACGCGAAGGATCAAAATAAGGAGCTTTTTTTGGAACATTCCGAAGTTTGAATTTTAAGGAAATTTTTTTTACAAAATCCCCGTTTCGTTCGGCGCATATCAAATCCCCCAAATCTTTCCCGTTCTCTTTCGCGCCGTTTTTACGTAACAGGTCCACCAAACGGTCATCGCAATTGGAAGCGGCAATCATAAGGGGGGTCCAAGGAATTTGAAGCGGAACCAATGTACTACCCGACGAAGTGCCCGACCAGCACGGACCGTTAAATTCGGAGTTGACATTAAGTCCCTTCTCGATCATTGGCTCCGCCGTTTCATGATTCAACAACAAGGTCCAGGCCGGCGGTGTCTTTTCAAATTTCGGTTTAAGCGGCGATGTCGCCC
>DAOQNO010000152.1:0-4390 GCA_035332125.1 Elusimicrobiota bacterium
ACCCGGGCCCACTTGGTTCCGGTTTGGGCCACGGCGCCCGCCACCTCGTCGGTCAAGGGGGCGTTCAAGGGGTCGTGCAAAAAGGTTTCAAAATCGACGGACAGGGGGTTGTCCGTCACGTCGGCGTTCCCCCGGGCGGGAAGGCTCTCCGCCGCCCGAAGGGCCGTGGCCAGAAACAAGGCGGCGATGAAAAACAGTCGTCGGGTCATGGTTAAAATTGGGCGCTCAGGCCGATGGCGTGGGCGTCGTTCAGCCCTTCGGCTTTAAATTCCAGGGCGTAATCCAAACGCGGGCGAACGGCGCCCAGGGCCGGAAGGGCCAGGCCGAACCCCAGGGTCGGGTGATCGTGATTGACCCCGGCCCGAAACGCCAATTCCTTGTAGCGGCCCTCAAGGCCCCCGTGCGCCCGAAGGGATTGGCCGTCCCCGCCTTCCACGTCCAGGGCCGCCAACAGCCAGGAGTTCGCTTGATAACCGGCCCCCGCTCGCAGGATCATCCGAAGATCGTCTTTTTTCCCCGTGGACCAACGGAACTGCCCCAAAAGATTCTGAAGGACGACGCCCAGGGTCAGCCGGTCGAATTTTCGCGCGGCCCCCAGGTCCAGGGCCTGGCCGTCGGCCCGGTCCGAAAGACCGGAGAAGGATTGGGACAGGTATTTGACCGCGACCCCGACGGCGATGGGCCCCCGGGTTTGTCCGCAGGCCAGGGTCACCGCCGAGGACCGGCCCGAGGCCCGGCTTGAAAGATCAAATTCCTGCTGGCGCAACAGAATGTCCCCCACCGAATAAAACTGCGCGCTCAGGCCCCACACGCCCCGGCGGAAGGGCGCCGCGGCCGCCAGGGAACCGTCGGTTTGGTCGAATTCCTGGGCGGAGAAAAGGGTCGAAATCTCCGGCCGGGGGGTCCCGGCCAGGGCCGCCGGATTAAAAAAAATCGCGTCGGCCCCCCGGGCCACGGCCGTTTGGGCGTTGCCCATGGCGAGGGCCCGGGCCGCGGGCGCCGCCCGGAAAAAATTGGCCGTTCCCCCGGCACGGGGATCGTTGGCGGCGAAGGCCGCCGGTTGGAAAACGACGAGACCCGCCAGGGCCCCGCAAAGAATTTTTTTCATGGAAGGGAAGACCGTCCGAAAACCGGCGGCGCGCCGGCTCAGGACAAGCCGAAATCCTTTAACTTGTCCTCGAGGGTGGCCGCGTCCAGGCCCAGGGCCCGGGCGGCCGCGGCCCGGTCGCCGTGACAGTGCTCCAGGGTCTTGGCGATGTGGTCCCGCTCCACCCGGCGGATGACGTCGTTTAAGGCCCCGCTCTCCCCGGAGGAGTAGGGCCGGGGCCGGGCGTTTTGAACGCTCACGGGCAAATGGTCGGGCCGAATGACGTCGTCGGCCAACAGAGAGGCGCTTCGAAGGGCGTTTTGCAGTTCCCGAATATTGCCCGGCCAGGGGTAGGCCTTGAACAATTGGAGGGATTCGGGCGACACCGACAACTTGGCCTTCCCCAACTGCCGGCGGAAATTTTCCAAAAGGACGGACAGCAGGCCCTCCAGATCGGCCGTGCCCCGGGACCGAAGGGGCGGCATGTCCACGACGAAGACTTTCAGGCGGTGAAAGAGGTCCTCCCGGAAAGTGCCGTTTTTGACGGCGGCTTCGAGATCGACGTTGGTGGCCGCCACCACCCGCACGTTCAAGGCCACGGGGCCCCGGCGGCTGCCCAGGCGTTCCACCGACGGGTTTTGCAGAAAGCGCAACAGCTTCACTTGGACGGCCAGGGGCAGGTTGCCGATCTCGTCCAGAAACACCGTGCCGCCGTCGGCCTGCTCGAACTTCCCGGCCCGGGCCGCGTCGGCGCCCGTGAAGGCGCCTTTTTCGTGGCCGAAGAGTTCGCTTTCGATCAGGGATTCCGGAAGGGCCGCGCAGTCCACGACCACGAAGGGTTTGGCGGCCCGGCGGGAGAGGCGGTGAATCTGGCGGGCCGCCACTTCCTTGCCCGTGCCGCTTTCACCCAGCACCAGCACCGGAATGTCCGTGGGCGACACTTTTTCGACGAGGGACATCACCCGGCTCATCTCGGGCCCCCGGGCCACGATCTCCTCGATGGGAAGGGTTTCGGGGCGGCCGGCGCCTTTGACCGCCGGGGTCCGGCGGGTCACCTCGCCCAGCTCCAGGGCCTGGTGCACGACGGATTTGAGGCGCTCCGCGTCCAGGGGTTTGATCAAATAGTCCAGGGCCCCCAGCTTCATGGTTTCCACGGCGGAATTCACGGTCTGGTAGGCCGTCATGATGATGACCGTCAAATCGGGATGGGTCTCCCGCAGGCGCCGCAGGGTTTCGATGCCGTCCATGCCGGGCATCTGAAGGTCGAGGAAGACCAGGTCCGGCGCCTGTTTTTTGAGGGCCCGCAGGCCCTCGGCGCCGTTGGCGGCGGAAATCACCTCGTAGCCGGCGTCGCCCAGAATCCGGTGAAAGATCATCCCCACCGAGGGCTCGTCGTCCACCACCAGCACCCGGGGGCCCGCCGGTTTTTTCACGGGCGACCCTCCCGCCGCAGGGGCAGGCGGATCTCAAAGGTCGTGTCCGGCCCGTCCAACAGGGTCAAGGCGCCGCCGTGGCTTTCCACCACCCGTCGGGAAATGGCCAGCCCCAGGCCGGTGCCCCGTTCCTTGGTGGTGAAAAAAGGTTCGAACATCCGCGCCCGGGCCTCGGCGGGAATGGCCCCGCCCGTGTTGCCCACCTGGACGACCACGTCCTCGCCCCGGACCTCGGCCCGAAGCGACAGGGTGCCCGGGCCGCCCATGGCCTCGACGGCGTTGTCGATCAAATAACCCAGGACTTCCCCCACCAACTCCTTGTCCAGGGGCACGGGCGGCAGGGTTTCGCTCCACTCCTTGACCACGGTGACCCCGTGAAGCCGGACGTCGGACTCCGCCGCCGCCAGGGACTCGGTCAACAGCGCCCCCAGGTTCTCCGGCCGGAAGCGGGGCTCGTAGGTGCGGGAAAAGCGGATAAAATCGTGGGTCATGCGCTCCAGAGCCTGGCCCTTGTCCTCGATGGCCATGACCACCTCCCGGCGCTCGTCGTCGTCGGTGAACCGGGCTTTGAGGTATTGGGCGCACATCAAAATGACGTTCAGGGGGTTGCGCATCCGGTGGGCCAGCCAGCCGGACACCGAGCCCAGGGCCGCCAGTTTTTCCTTTTCGATCAACTGCTCCTGGACTCGGTGGAGCTCCATGGCCAGACGCTGTTTTTCCAAACAGCGACCGACGGTGGCCAAAAGGACGTCCCGGGTGAAGGGCTTGGTGATGTAGTCGTAGGCTCCGTGGCGCAGGGCCTCCAGGGCCGACTGCAGGCCGCCGAAGGCCGTCATCAAAATGATTTCCACCTGGGGGAAGCGCACCTTGGCGGTTTTAAGGAAGGTCAACCCGTCCATGACGGGCATGTTGATGTCGGTCAAGACGAGGTGGAAGGGGTGGACGGCCAGGAGGTCCATGGCCGCGGCGCCGTTGTCCACGGCGTCCACGGCGTAACCGCTATCGGCCAACAGGTCGCCGCACAGTTCCCGGAAGCCCGCCTCGTCGTCCACCACCAGGATGCGGGGCGGGATCGCGGGGCGAAGGTCCATGGCGGCGGGCCGGTCAACCGTCGAAGCGGTAGCCAAACCCAAGCACGGTTTTGATTTTGTCGCCGTGGTTGCCGAGTTTCTTGCGCAAATGGCGGATGTGGACGTCGATGGTCCCCGTGTTGCCGGGGGCGTCGTAGCCCCAGACCGTGCTCAATAAATGTTGCCGGCTGAGGGCCTTTTTCCGGGAGCGGATGATGGTGGTGAGCAAATCGAATTCCTTGGGGGTCAAGGCCAGGGTGCGGCTTTTGACCCGGACCAGGTGCTTGTCCAAATCCAGCACGAGGTCGCCGGACTCCAGCACCTTGGCCTGGGGTTCGGCCCGGTCGAACCGGCGCAGGAGCGCCTTGATCCGGGCCAACAGTTCCCGCTGGCTGAAGGGCTTCGTCATGTAGTCGTCGGCGCCCATCTCCAGGCCCATGACCTTGTCCATTTCCTTGTCCTGGACGGTGAGCATGAGCACCGGCACGTGCTTGCCCTGCTCGTCCTGGCGGATCTGGCGGCAGAACCCCAGCCCGCCGATGGTGGGCAGCCAGACGTCCAGCACGATCAAGTCGGGCGACCCTTCGTAGAGTTTCTTGAAGGCCTGGTCGGTGTTGTTGGCGATGAGGGTTTGGTAGCCGTGTTCTTCCAGAATGTCCGAGGTCAGCTGGCAGAGCTGGATGTCATCGTCCACGACCAAGATGCGTTTGCTCGACATGGAATCCTGTCCTTTTTTCGATGGCGCGGGTTGAAATATCAGCCGGCGGCCGCGGCGGGCGGCGGCACGATGCCCACGGGGC
>DAOQNO010000153.1:0-4376 GCA_035332125.1 Elusimicrobiota bacterium
CAGGGGACGATGGCGGACGTCCCGCCGGCGATCTGAAATTCGACCAATTCGGCCAACTTCTTGTCGTCGACGAGACCGTCCTTGAACGGGGTCACCAACGCAACGCAGGATCCTTCGAACATAAACGCTCCTTAGACGGCCAAGACGCCGTCGTAAACAAAAGCCGCGGGGCCCGACAAAAAGACGTGGTTGTCGGCCGCCCATTCGATGCCCAATTCGCCACCGGGGAGGGAGAGGCGGACTTTCCGGTGCAGGCGGCCCGTGAGGACGCCCGCCACGGCCACCCCGCAGGCGCCCGTGCCGCAGGCCAAGGTCGCGCCCGCGCCCCGCTCCCACACCCGCACGCGGGCGTGGCCGGGGTCCGTGATCTGCACGAATTCCACGTTGGTCCGCCGGGGAAAAAATTGATTGTTCTCGATGGCCGGGCCCCAGGTGTCCAGGGGGATTTTGTCCACGTCCGGCACGAAGAAAACGGCGTGGGGGTTCCCCATGGACACCGCCGTCAGGCGAAGCGTCGTCTTCGTCCCCGGAATCGCGAAGGGCCGTTCCAACACCCGCCCCGCCGCCCGGGTCGGGATTTTCGCCGCGTCCAAAATCGGCTCGCCCATGTCCACCCGGACCCGGCCGTCCAAAAGACGGGGCCGTTTGACCCCGGCCAGGGTGTCGACGGTGAATTCCTTTTTGGCCGTGTGGCCCCGCTCGTGGGCGTAGCGGGCCAGGCAACGGATGCCGTTGCCGCACATCTCCACCTGGGAACCATCGGCGTTGAAAATCCGCATGGCGAAATCGGCCTTCTTGGATTTTTCCAGGATCAGGACCTGGTCGGCTCCCACACCGAACCGGCGGTCGCAGAGACGGCGCGCCAGGGCCTCCGTCACCCGGATCGGGCGGCGCAGGGCGTCCAGGAGAACGAAGTCGTTCCCCGTGCCGTGCATTTTGGTGAAAGAAATTTTATTCATCGCGATCCTTTGAGACCCGGCGGCATGGACTCGCCGCGAATCAAGTCCCTCAACGTTTCCCGTTCCCGGACCACCCACCATTTTTTGCCGGACACCAACACCTCGGCGGCCCGGGGGCGGGTGTTGTACTGGGAACTCATGGAGAACCCGTAGGCCCCGGCGGCCATCACCGCCCAGAGATCCCCGGGCTTCGGCCGGGGCAAATGGCGGGCCTTGGCCAAATAATCCCCGGATTCGCAAATCGGTCCGACCACGTCGGCCACGTAATCCCGGGCGGCGGATTTGCGGGCCGGCCAAATGGGGTGGTGCGCGTCGTAAAGGGCGGGCCGGGCCAGGTCGTTCATGGCCGCGTCCACAATCACGAAATTTTTGTGCCCCGGCTCCTTGCGGTAGAGCACGCGGGTCAGCAGGCAGCCCGATTCCGCCACCAGAAAGCGGCCGGGTTCGAAAAAGAGCCGGAGGTTCCGACCGGCGAGTTTGGGCAAGAGGAGCGCCGCCAAATCCGCCGGGTCCGGGGAGCGCTCGTTTTTGTAGACGACGCCCAGGCCGCCGCCGATGTCCAGCACGTGGAAAAAAATGCCCGCCTTTTCCAGGCGGTCCACCAGGGCGAGGAGCTTGTCCAGGGTCTCGCCGTAGGGGCGAACGTCCAGCAATTGGGAGCCGATGTGGGCCTGAATCCCCGTCACTCGAAGCCAGGGCGATCGGGCGGCCTTGTGGTAAAGGGCCTCGGCGTCCGCCGCCGACACACCGAATTTGTTTTCCGCTTTACCGGTGGTGATGTGGTGATGGGTGTCCACCACCACGTTGGGGTTGACCCGAATGGACACCGGAGCCGCCTTCCGCGTTCGCTTGGCCACGCGCTCCAGCGCGTCCATTTCCTCGGCGGATTCAATGTTGAACATCAGGATTCCGGCCTTGAGGGCGGCGGCCATTTCGTCCTCGGTTTTTCCCACGCCGGAAAACACGATGCGGGCCGGGGGCACGCCCGCTTTGAGTGCCCGGAAAAGTTCCCCCCCGGACACGATGTCCGCGCCGGCGCCCAACCGGGCCAGGTGGCTCAAGACGCCCAAATTGCTGTTGGCCTTCATGGCGTAGCAAATCGTGTGGGGAAAGGCCGCGAAGGCCCGATCGAATCGCTCGAACTGCGACTGGATTTTGGCGGCGGAATAAACGTACAGGGGCGTGCCCAGGCGCGCCGCCAAATCCGCGGCTTTAACGCCCTCCACCCAGAGGTCCGAACCCCGGTAACAAAACGTGTCGTAAGCGTTCAACGTCATTTCTTTTCTCCCGGCGTCGACCCGTAAGTCAGCGCGGTGATCAATCGATCGCGCAATGAAATCCAGGGGCTGTCTTCCGCCAGCATCATTCCCCGAAGGCGCGCCTGCGCCCGGCTTCCACGCCCCCGCTCCCAATCCACGACGCTCAACAGCAATACCGCCGGGACGCACCCCGGGTCTTTCGCCAAGGTCTGGCCCAGCCAATCCTCGGCTCCCGACACGTCGCCCCGCCGCCAGGCCACGGCGCCGCGCTCAAAAAGCAATTCCGAAGTCGCCACGCCCAAATCGGCGGCCCGCCGAAAAGCCGCCTGGGCCAATTCCAATTCGCCGGCCCGGGCCCACAAACGTCCGACCGCGACGGCGTCCGCCCCCGCGGGGTGTTCCGCCAACAACCCCTCCCGTCGACGGGCGGCGCCTTCCAAATCCCCCTGGGATTCTTCGATCTGCGCCAGAAGCCGCCGCGCGCCGGGGTCCCGGGAATCCCGCCGAAGGGCGTCGTCCGCGTACCGCCGGGCCTCGGCGAGACGTCCGGCGTTGAAGTGCAAAAAGCCCAACGCAAGAACCACGTCGGTCCGGGAGCGGTCCGATTTGAGGGCGCGATCGTACAGCTCCAGAGCGCGCTCCTTCAATTCGACCGTGTCGTACACCCGCGCCAAATCCACCAATCGATCGACGTTTTTCGGGTCCCGGTCGTAGGCTTCCTGGTAGGCGGTCAGGGCCTTTTGGAAATTCCCCTCGGCCTCAAAGGCGCGACCGACCCAGGGGCGCCACCGGCGTTGTTCCGCGCCCGTGGCGCCGCCGGCCAGCATTTTTTCCCAAAGCTCCCGGGCCGCCGCCGGCTGGGACGCCGCGAACAATTCCGCCCCACGGCCGGCGAGGTCGTCCCGTTCCTTGCGCGACAAACCCTCGGCCCGAAGGGCCGCGGCGGTGAGAACCAACAACACCCACCCGAACCGCCTCATTTCGAGGCCCCGGGCAAAGTCGGTCCCGCCAACCAGCGATCAAAAAATTTCTCCACCAACCGTCGGCGCAATTCGGGCCAGGCGGATTCGGCGGCGCGCTGGCCGGCTTCCACGCATTCCCGCGACCGCCACAATTCCATGGCGCCGACTTCCGACACCTCGGGACGGACGACGAAGTCCGCCAGTCCCAGCCGCTCCTCGCTGATCACCTGGCCCTGGATGTAAAGCGCCTGGGTCAGGGTGCCCAGAACGTTGGTGACCGTGTGTCGGCTGAAATCCGCCGGCGTGTAAACGCAAATCAAGAGATCCACCCCGAGGCGCTTGGCCACGTCCGTGGGCACGTTGTCCACGATGCCCCCGTCGACCAATAGGCGATGGCGGAAGGGGACCGGCTCAAAAATGCCCGGCATGGTGGCGCTGGCCCGGGCGGCCAGGGCCACGGAACCCTCCCGAAGGACGATCTGCTCCCCGGTTCGAAGGTCCGCCGCCACGCAGGCGAAATCCGTCTTCAAATCGGCAAATTTCTTGTCCCCGATGTGGGCGGTGAGGTACGCCTCCATTTTCTGAGTGGACAGGAGGCGCTCCGTCACCAAAAGCCGCACGACCCGGGCGGCCGACAGGTCGGTCAATTGCGACCAACCCGATTCCACGCTTAAATTTTCAATTTGCCCGGCCGGAATTCCCGAGGCGTAGAGGGCGCCGACCAGGGCGCCCACGCTCGTCCCGACGATCAAGTCCACGGGAACCTTCTCCCGCTCCAGCACCTTCAGCACGCCGATGTGGGCCAATCCCCGGGCGCCCCCTCCCGACAAAACCAATCCCACCCGGGGCCGCCGGTCCGCCGGCAACGCCCGCAACCGGGACCACAGGGTGTCCCACAAGGCGGTGTCCGTGGGGGACGGCGCGGAATCGGCCGACGATCGGGCGGGCGCCGCCACCGCCAGGGCCACGACCAGCGCGGTCGCCGCGCGACGAAAACTAGGGATCAAGGGGAAGGCCGACGGCGTTTTCCAGCCGGGCCCGGGCGATCAATTGGCCGTGGACGGCGTCCCAGTAGGTTTGGGCCGCGGACAGAAGCTCCAGGCGCGCCTGGCCTTTTTGGACGGGGTCGCGGCCCGCGGGAAGCCGGGCGTAGAGTTCCCGCACCGTTTCCGGTTTTGAGAAAAACAGATCCAGGT
>DAOQNO010000154.1:0-4367 GCA_035332125.1 Elusimicrobiota bacterium
CCCCCCGGCCGATGTGGCCGCGAACCAACAAACCGATTTGGCCTCCGCGGGCGGGGCGCCGGTCGTGCGTCCGCTGTCGGCGGCCATGGCCGATTACCGCGACAGCGTGGCCGAGCTCTTTGCCGCCCACATGGACGAACTCCGCTCCGACATGGACGCGGTCCGGCAGATGAACGAAACCTACATGGAGAACCACCGGAACGAAGTTGAAAAATCCATGAACGACGCCCGGGACAATCTTCAGGATTTGATGGAAGGAACCGCCCCCTGACCGTGGCGGCGGGGCACCCCTTCACGGGTTGTGGAATCCCCGGAATTGGCCCGCCGCATCGACGCCGTGGCCATTGAAAAAACGTCGTCCACCCCTTATAGTTTGATGGTGAATTTCTCCCGCTTTTCCCTTCGGCCGGTCGGCCGTTTTTTCATGCATTTGTTGCACCCCCTGGACTACGTCCATTCGCCCCACCAAAGCCACGGACGGACGCTTCGGTCCGTTCTCCTTCAAATCAGCATTCCGCTGGTCGTGGTACTCTACGCCGTGTGGTCCATGGGCGCCCGAACCCAAACGGCGGGGCTCGTCGACCACCTCATGTTCATCGTTCTTTTTTTTCTCATTTACAGTCGGTTGCTCATGGTCCGCAGCCTGTTCCGACGGATGATGCTGAGTTTCGCCTTCGTGATGGGACTCACGACTTTTTTCCTTTTTATCGTCCTCAATTTCCGCTTTTTCCATTCCTGGGGCCAGATGGACGCCTTAAAGCAATGGGACGACGTGTTCGCGATTTGGAGCGGCATTATGGCCCTGCTCCACCCCTTCGACCTCCTGATCGGCCTCCTCATTCCCCTACTCCTTTGGCAATTGAGCATGCTGTCCGACCGGGGAATGAGCGTCTCCATTCGGCGGCCTTTTTTCCTTCTGGCCCTTCTGCTGGCCTCCTACCACTACAAATTGACCATCGGGGAAAATCGCTATTCGGAGCAAAACCCCGTGTTCTACGTTTTGCGTCAAAAATTCGCCCAAATGCAGTTGTCTTACGGCTATTTGCTCAACCCCCGCCGGGGGCCCCGCCGATGGAAAAACGAAGACTTTGTCGCCGTCAACGAGTCCCTTTACAAACACGCGAAAAATCGGTCGTTTCCTTTCCTCAAGACCCCGCTTCCCGGGGCGAAGCCCCTTCCCTTCGCTTTGGAATCGAAGCCGAACGTCGTCCTCGTTTTGCTCGAGTCTTTTCGAGCCTTTGAATCGGGCGCTTACGGGGCCGCGCCGTCCTTCACGCCGAACATCGATCGACTGGCCAAAGAAGGGGTGTTGCTGCGCAATTTCTACGCCAACGGCGCCCAGACGATTCGGGGAGAATTCGCCATCCACGCCTCCTACGTTCCCAACATGCGGGGGTCGCCCGTTTACCTCAACCAACCCAAGCTTAACGTGCTGACTCTCCCGATGGTTCTAAAAAAACACGGGTATTCCACGTATTGGATCGGCTCCCATCCACCGACGTTTGACAAAAAAATCGAGTTCCTGTCCCGGCACGGCGTCGACAATTTCCTCTACAGCGTGCCGGCGGAGGGCCGCAAACTCGGCTGGGGCGCGCCGGACCGGGACCTTTTCGATTACGCCTTGGACATTTTAACGAAGGCCAAAGGGCCGGTTTTCGCCGAAATCATGACCTTGAGCGGTCACTTTCCTTTCGGCGATTATCCAACGGACGGCCAGGCGCCGCCCGTGACGGGACCCGCTCTTTATCAAAAATATTGTCGCGCGCTCTATTACACGGATTTTGCCCTGGGGGAATTTCTCCGGAAAGTCCGCCAAAGCCCGTTGGCGAAAAACACCGTCTTCGTGATCACCGGCGACCACGGCATTTGGGTTTATCCGGACGGCGATCGCTACGCGGGGCGGGCCCTCCGGCAGGAAATGTTCTTTCGCGTGCCCGGCTTGATCTGGTCGCCGTCGCTGATCAAACCGCGGACCATCGACGCGGTCAGCAGTCACGTGGACTTGACCCCGTCCATTCTCGATTTGCTGAACATTCACCCGCCGAACGCTTTTCTGGGAACCAGCGTGTTCCGGGACGACGTGCGCGCGCGGTTTGCCTTCATGATCCAGGACAACCGGTGGAATCTCCGAGAAGGGAACGACTTCGCCTACGACGTGGGTCCGGAAGCCTTTTTGTCCCACTATCCGGTGGGAACCACCCTGGATTACCAAACCTTGAAAAACAAAAGCGAACACGTCTACTTTCGAAGCTCGGCCAATCTCTTTTCCACCTTGGGAGCCTCCGGCACCGTGCTCCTGCCCGACGACCGGGTGGAGCAAATGCGCTCCTTCGCCGAGGAAGGCGTTGAAACCTTTGACCAATCGCTGCTGAAAGACCGCATCTACCCGTCGTACGATTAATAAAAGAGGCCAACGCCATGAACGCGACCGACCCGACCAACGCCCCCGCCCAGAACCGAAGCCGGCTGTTTGGACGAAAAATCATCAAACCCCGGTTTCAAATAAAATTCAGTCTGGCGATCTTCGCCTTGCTGAGTTTAATGATCGGCGCCATTTGGTGGTCCGGGAACAAATTCATCGTGCACATGGTGGACGCGGGCCTCATTCAAAAGACCGACGCCGTCACGCACGTCAACACCCTGACCCACGTGATTATTCGCAGCGTCATGTTCACCTGGGTTTTGGCTTTCGGCGTGGCGTTGTTTTACTCCCACCTGATCGCGGGGCCCATTTATCGGTTCGGCCACGTGCTCGGCCGGATGAAACAGGGGGATTTGACCCTGCACGTGCGGTTGCGGCGTTTTGACGAGTTTCAGGACCTGGCGAAGGATTTCGACGAAGTGTTGACGATTCTTCGGCAAAAGGCCCGGGGCGACCGGGAATTCGTGTACGATCGTTTGTCGTTGATCGAAAAGCGGCTGGAGGAAATGAAAAACCCCGCCGATCCGGAAAAGATCAACGGGGTGTTGACTCAAATTCGCGAAATCAAAGAAAAACCCTCGTCCTTCCTCTACTGAGCGACGGAAGCGGGCGGCGGCTCGATCCTTCCCGGGACGCGGTCCGTTAAACGAGCCGTGAAGGACCCGAAGGTTAGGCGCGATTTCAAAAGAACGGGCCAACGCTCCGGGCCCGTCGACAACCAAACCTCAATCTGATTTTTTTGTTTCGCGTCCCCGTCCAGGGACGGGACCACGTGGTAGCACTGAAATACGCCCGCCGGTACTTTGACCTTTTCCATCTCCCCCACGCGCACCGTTGACCGGTAGACCTCCCCGCCGGAATAGGTGGGCAGGTCGAACACGTCCCCGACCCGCAACGGGCGAACCCGGAGGAAATAGACGATCGAGACGGCGTCCTGAGGAAAGGGGGGAACGTCCACCGACGTTTGCCCTTCGTGTTTCGTCGTTTTGTACGTGTGTTGGAGGCGGCCCGCGGACGCGTCGACCACCGTTTCGGCCCGCTTTCGGTAGGACCCTTCCTCGATGGATTCAACGTATTTCAGGGACGAGAGGTTTTGGACGTCGATCCAGGATTCGTTGCGATCCCGGGTGCGGTGAAAAAGATCGAAGGTCTTGTTCGTCCGGGCCTCCGAGACCACCCGGTAGGCGGGCCGCCCCGCCAGGGATTCGATGGAAACCACCTCCTGCACAACGGTCCCGCCGGACACCCCGCTGAAATGGACCTGATATTGAAGCCGCTCGCCCACCCCGAAGGCGCGATTTTCCATCGTCCGATGGGCCGGAACGGCGAGGGGGGCCGGGCCATCGGCGGCCGCCCAGGCCGCGGCCGCCAGAACGACCGCTCCCCACCCCGTCGCGTGAATGGCCCCCGTTCGCATATGCCGGGGAGTATAGGGGGATTGAACCCAAAAGTCAAACCGCTCCCCCCCGGGGGGGGTTACGCCGCCAAAGGATTGTTGACGCCCGAAAGCGGATACCCGTCGAAAATCTCGAATTCCTGGGACAGCGGATGATCGACCAGGGCGAGGGGCGTTCGGCACCGGGTGCATCCCAAAACGTGGTAATGGCGGTAATACTCCGTGATTTCGGCCGGGGCCACGGTGCCGCAACGGCAATAGAGGGCGCCGTCTTTGGCGGAATCGTGGTAGTCGTAGCGGCGAAGCCGCGGGGCAAACGTTTGCATGGTGTTCCTCCTTGATTTGGTTCGTCCCGCCCACTTTACCGCCGGATTTAATATAAATCAAATTGATTGTTTTTATAATTAACATAAAATTTGTTAATATATGTTCATGGACCTGCAACCGTTGCGCGCGTTCCTGGCCGTGGCCCGGGGCGGGGGCTACGCCAAAGCCGCCGAGGCCCTCCACCGGACCCAACCGGCCGTGACCGCGGCCGTTCAATCCCTG
>DAOQNO010000155.1:0-4366 GCA_035332125.1 Elusimicrobiota bacterium
CCCGACCCCCGCGTCCGTCCCGGCCAAGCCGGCGGCGCCGGCCGTTCCCCGGAACAAACTTTCCGTCCCCGAATCGATCACGGTCAAGGAACTGGCCGAAAAAATGAACGTCAAACTCCCGGACGTGATGAAAAAGCTGATCACCCTGGGCGTGATGGCCAACTTGAATCAACGGTTGGACAAGGATTCGGTGACCCTCCTGGCCGACGCCTTTAATTTCGACGTCGAGATCAAAGCCCTCTACGCCGACGAAGCCCTGAGCGTGGCGGACGACGCCAGCACCCTGTTGCCCCGCCCGCCGGTCGTGACCGTCATGGGCCACGTCGACCACGGGAAAACCTCCCTCTTGGACGCGATCCGCTCCGCCCGCGTGGCGGAAAAAGAGGCGGGGGGAATCACCCAGCACATCGGCGCCTATCAAGTGAAAACCGATAAGGGCCTCGTCACCTTCCTCGACACGCCGGGCCACGAAGCCTTTACGGCCATGCGCGCCCGGGGCGCCCAGGCCACCGACTTGGTCATTTTGGTGGTGGCCGCCGACGACGGGGTCATGCCCCAAACCGTCGAAGCCTTGAACCACGCGCGCGCCGCCGGGGTGCCCATCGTGGTCGCCATCAACAAATGCGACCTGCCGACCGCGAACCCCCAGCGCATCAAGCAAGAGCTGGCGAACCTGAACCTGGCGCCCGAAGATTGGGGCGGCAAGACGGTCATGGTGGAGGTGTCGGCCAAGGCGAAGAAAAATTTGGACAAATTGCTGGAGATGATTCTCCTGGAAGCCGAATTGTTGGAATTGAAGGCCAACCCCAACCGCCCGGCCCAGGGCATCGTCGTCGAAGCCAAACTGGACCCCCGCCGGGGCCCGGTGGCCACCGTGCTCATTCAAAAAGGCACGTTGCGGGTGGGCGATGCCTTCGTCTGCGGCGTCACCGCCGGCAAAATCCGCGCGTTGACCAACGACAAGGGCGAACGGGTGAAGGACGCGCCCCCGGCCTATCCCGTTGAAATTTTGGGGCTTTCGGGCACGCCCCAGGCCGGCGACAAGCTGGTCGTGCTGCCCAGCGACCGCGAAGCCCGGGAAATCGCCGAACGCCGCCAGGGCATCGCCACCGCCGAGGCGCGTCGAACGCGCCAGCATTTGACGCTCGAGGCCTTCCACGAAGCCGCCGCCGCGGGCAAGGTGAAGCAGCTGCCCATCGTCTTGAAGGCGGACGTGCAGGGCTCCCTGGAAGCCATCCGCGACTCCCTGGAAAAATTGAACGGGGCGGAAATTTCGGTCCGCGTGATCCACGCCGGCATCGGCGGGATCACCAATTCCGACGTGGTGTTGGCCGACGCCTCCGACGCCGTCATCCTCGGCTTCAACGTCCGCCCCGACCCCTCCTCCGAATCCCTGGCCCAACGGGAAGGCGTCGAAATTAAAACCTACCGAATCATTTACGACATGGTCAACGACGTCAAGGCCGGCTTGGAAGGCCTGCTGGATCCCGAGGAAAAGGAAGTCACGACCGGATGGGCCGATGTTCGCAAAACCTTCACGGCCCCCAAAGTGGGCTTCGTGGCGGGCTGCATGGTCACCGACGGAAAAGTCACCCGCACGGGGCGTGCCCGCCTGGTGCGGAACGGCGCCATCGTCTTCGAGGGCGCCATCGGCAGCCTACGCCGGTTCAAAGACGACGTTCGGGAAGTGGAGAAGGGTTACGAGTGCGGCATCTCCCTGGCGAACTTTCAGGACGTCAAGGTGGGGGACAAGATCGAGTTCTACGTCATCGAAAAACAGGCCCGCAAGCTCTAGAGGGGCGCTCCCATGTGGCAACGTCGCATCGAACGCGTCAACGAGCTCCTTCTCCGGGAAATCTCCAATTACGTGCTGGAAAACCAGCCCCCGGACATGGGGTTTGTGACCTTCACGGGGGTGAGCGTGACGGAGGACCTCGAACAAGCCCGCGTCTACTTTTCCGTGATGGGGACCGACGCCGAGAAGGCCCGGAGCCTGGATCTTCTGAACGCCATGCGCACGGACCTCACGCGCCGCATGCGCCGCCTGGAAAGCCTGAAACGCATTCCCGAACTTCATTTCGAATTCGACGCGACGCCCGAACGGGCGGCCCGGGTTCACGAAATCATCGAGCACCTTCACGCCCCGGCCCCCGATCCGGCCCCGGCCAAAGACCGCCCGCCGCGCAAAAAAACCTGATCATGCCCCTGCCGCCGATCCCTCGATCGTCGCAAAAGGCCATCGGGCAAATCCTGGCGGCGGTCAAAAAACACCGGACGTTTTTTCTCACCGGCCACGAGCGCCCCGACGGGGACACCGTGGGGTCCGAGTTGGCCTTTGCGGGTTTTCTGCGACGGCGCGGCAAGAAGGTCACCGTGGCCAACACCGGCCCGGTGCCGGCCCTGTTCGATTTCCTGCCCGGCGTCCGAAACATTCAAACCGCGGCCCGGGTGCCCGGCCGGTTCGACTGCGCGGTGGTCTTTGAGTGCTCGGGGCCGGACCGCATGGGGAACATCATCGATTTGAAAACCCAGGCGGGCACCGTCATCAACATCGACCACCACGCCCACCACAGCCGGTTCGGCCACATCAATCTCATCAATCCCAAAACCTCCTCGAACTCGGAACAACTGGCCTACGTCTTCGAACGGGCCCGGCACACGTTGAACCGGGCGGAGGCCACCGCGCTGTACGTCGGCCTCGTGACGGATTCGGGACGCTTTCAGCACAACTGCACGACGCCGGAAAGCCACGCCGTGGCGGCTTTGCTTCTGCGACGGGGCGTGGACGTGGCCGAGGTTCACCGCCACGTGTACGGGACGCGGTCGGTTTCGGCCCTGCGCCTCCTGGCCCGGGCTCTGGCCGGCCTGCGGCTGGAACTGGATCAACGGGTGGCGGTTCTCTCCCTCACCCAAAAAGATTTCGCCGAAACCGGCGCCGGGGAGGACGACACCGAAGACATCGTCAACCACGGCCTCCTGCCGCCCTCGGTGGCGGCCACCGTTTTTCTCTGCGAATTGCCCAAGGGGGGGACCAAAGCCAGCCTGCGCGGCAAAGGCGCCGTCGACCTGTGCCGGTTGGCCGTGTCCCTGGGCGGGGGCGGGCACAAAAACGCCGCCGGCGTCACGCTCCCGGTTTCCGTGGAACGGGCGACGCAAACCCTCCTCGACGCCCTGGCCGAAAGCCTCCGGTAAAATGCCTTCGCTTCTCGGCCGCCGGGTCCTTTCCGGCCTCTTTCCCATCGACAAACCCAAGGGACCGACGTCCCACGACGCGGTCCTCTGGGCCCGGCGGGTCCTGAACACCGCGGACGTGGGCCACTGCGGGTCCCTGGACCCCATGGCCACGGGACTGCTTCTTCTGGTCGTCGGGGAGGCCCGCGCCCAGCAAAACCGTTTCATGTCCGAGCGAAAAGTCTACGAAGGCACGGTGCGCCTGGGCGGGGCCACCGACACCGACGACACCGACGGCCGTCCCCTGCCGGGGCCTTTTCCGCGATCGGTCGCCGAGGTGTCGGAAACCGAAATCCGCGCCGCCCTGGCCCGCTTCACGGGCGTTTTTGATCAGACCGTGCCCACGTATTCGGCGGTCAAAGTCGACGGCAAACCTCTGTACCATTGGGCGCGCAAAGGCGTTCCGGTCGAAAAACCGGTCAAATCCGTGGAAGTCCACGCCATGGATTTTATTTCCTACACCCCGCCCGACCTCGACTTCCGCGTGGATTGCGCCAAGGGGTTCTACGTTCGCGCCCTCGCTCGGGATCTGGGGAACGCCCTCGGCACGGGCGGCGTGCTGTCCCGTCTCTGCCGGGAATCCATCGGAAATTTTCAACGCCGTCGGGCGTATCCCTGGGTGGACCGGGCCGCCCTGGACCCCGCGGTGTTCGAACAATCGTTTATTCCCATCGAACGGCTGCCCGACTGATGGGTCGGCCGGTCGTCCTGACCCTCGGCACTTTCGACGGCGTTCACCGAGGGCACCAGGCCCTGCTGGCCCAGGCCCGTCGCCGGGCCCGGACCCTCGGCGGCGAGGTGCTCGCCGTGGCCTTCGATCGGCCGCCAAGACTTTTCTTCCATCCCGAACCGCCCCCCGCCTTGATCACAACCCCGGAGGAACGCGCCGTCCTTCTCCGCCGCTTCGGCGCGGACCGGGTGGACCGGCTGGCCTTCGGCCCGTCCCTGGCGCGCTTGACCGCGGCGGATTTTTTGCGGAAATACGTTCGCGGGCGTTGGCGGGCCCGGGAATGCGTGGTCGGATTTAATTTCGCCTTCGGACGCGGCCGGGAGGGGGATTTCCCGACCCTCCAACGCCTCGCCCGGCGATGGAACCTCCGGGTCCACGCGGTGGGGCCCGTGAAGCACCGGGGGC
>DAOQNO010000156.1:0-4331 GCA_035332125.1 Elusimicrobiota bacterium
GTGGTCGCGGCGCTCGCCGAGGAGTTCGACCTGATGGACATCGCCGCGGCCGCGGGCACCCCGGGCCAAGGGACGAGGAACGTCGGGCCCCGCCCTGCGGGGGGCGGCGCCCCGACGGTCCCGGCGCCGACCCACCGGTCGAAGGATTCCTGAAACCCGGCCAGGGAAATGAGGCCCGCCATCCAGGCGTAGGCGAAAAAGGAATCGATCACGACGACGGGGGCGAAAACGGCCTCCGGCGCCGACAGGGCTTCTTTGACGGCCAGCATGTTGGCGCTTCCCCCCGTCCAACTGGCCGAGAGAGCGCCGACGGCTTTCCAGGCTCCCGGCGGCAGGTTCCCGTGAAAGAGGAAAAGGCCCAGCACGGCCCCCATCCCAATGCCCGCCACCCCGAGGCCCATGGCCAGGACCGCCGGACGGCCCAAACGGACCAGGGCCCGCAAATCGACGTTGATCAAGAGCAACGACAAACAAAAAGGCAGGGCGTATCGGCCCAGAAGGGTGTAAACGGGCGACGCCTCCGGAAAAAGGCGGAACGTTCCCCCGATCATCGGAAGCACGTAGCACCAAAAAGGAACGGGAAGGTATTGAAACAACCGGGGACGGCGGTCCCGAAGGCCGACCAACCCCAGGACGATGGCGGCCAGGACCGCGGCCAACATCCAGGGGGAACTCACCGAACCCCCAAACCGGGTTCGGGGCGGCGGGGCAAACGAATCCACGGGCCCCGGCGTACGTAACCGCCCCGAAAGGGCGTCGGACGCAGGATCAAATCCGAATCCAAATCGGCCTCGTCAAAAACGCCCGTGCCCAGGGCGAAATGGACCGCGGCCGCCAACCCGAGGCGGGACTCGGCCATGCAGCCGATCATGAGGCGCGCCCGGCGACCGCGGGCGGCGCGGGTTTCGTCGACGATGTCGAAACTCCGGAGAACGCCGCTTTTGGCCAGCTTGATGTTCGCGCCGCTCACGCCGTCCCGCCGATAGGCGATCCGGGCGTCCCGGGCGGATTGAATGGATTCGTCAAGAATCAGGGGGCAGGGGGGCCGGGCTTCTTCGAGAAGGTCCCACCGTTGTTTGGGAAAGGGTTCCTCCACCGCCGCCAGGGGAATCCCGTCCCGCCGGGCGCCGGCCAGGATCTCCTCCAACAGGACGGGGGTCAGGCTTTGGTTCGGGTCCAATAGGAATCGGGCCCGGGGCGCCCCTTGAAACGCGCGGCGCACGCGTTCGATGTTGATCGCGGCCCCCTCGGCGCCGTTCAGTTTAAGTTTTATTTTTCGGTAACCCGCCCGGCCGGCGCGGGCCGCCCGACGGCCCACCTCCGCGGGGTCCACCGCGGAAACGCTGAGGACGGTTTCGATCTCCGTCTGTTTTTTTCCCCACAGGGCGTAAAGCGGAACGCCTTCCGATTGGGCCAGGGCGTCCCAAAGGGCCGCTTCAAAGGCCGCGGCGGCCGTGGGCCAGGCGCCTTCCCGCCGCCACAAGGCGAGGCTCAACGAGCGGATGTCCCGGACGTCCCGGCCCCGGCTCCAGGGGGCGAGCCGCCGCAGCGCCGAGGCCATCCGGTGTCCGGTTTGAAAAGGCATGGCCAGGGAGGAGGAGGCCTCCCCACGACCGACAAGGCCGCCCGTCAATCGAACGGCGACGAGGACGTTTTCGGAATGGGTCTTGCGTCCCAGGGCCGTGACGAAGGGACGGCGCAGGGGCCAGCGGACCGGGCGAACATCGACGGCCGCGATGGCGGTGGGGGTCAACGGGGAATGAGTCGTCCGAAGGTCACGACATACCCCCCGGCGGTTTGTCCGGGGCGAAGCGTCGATTTCGCCTCGCCCAATTTCTTTTTAAAGGTGACCCGGCGAACGACGTTCTCTTCGTGCACCGCCTCGATCATTTGCTCCCCGCCGGCAAAAATCATCACGTGCACCATGCGGTCCGGCTTGGACGTTTTGGCCAGGAAGACCAAATCGCCCGGTTCCAGTTCCGACGACCGGGCGATGGCCCGGCTCGCCATGAATTGTTCGTGGGCGTCCCGGGGGATTTCCAACCCGGCGACCCGGTAAGCGACGTTGACGAGGCCGGAGCAGTCCACGCCGCTGGGCGCGTTTTCCTCCGCGCGATGGCCGGCCCGCCCGCCCCAGTAGTACGGCTCGCCGAGGAATTTTTCCGCCGAACGAAGAAGGACCCCGCGAATGTCCGCGGCCCGCCGCGGGGTGTCCACCGTCGTTCGCGCCTCTTTGGTCCGCATCCACCCGCTTTCGCCCCGGACGCCGGCCACCCGATACCACCGGCCCTTTTTGTAAGCCAGGTAAAGCCGCGATCCCATGGGCAAGGCCAGTCCCTTGGAGAACCAGCGCCGATTGGGCCGGACAAGGCCGTAGCGGGCCGTCACGACCCCGTTGGGCTCGTATTGGGACGGCCGGGGTTCCAGGGACGACCGGGGAACCCACCCGGGGTAACCCCGCCATCGGTCGCCGTGGGTGTACTCCGGCTGCTCGGGGGCCTCCACCCGAACCCACCCGTCCTTTTCCTCAAAGGAATAGACGGTCTCGCCGTACAAAACTTGCGTTTCCTGAAGCGGATCCACCGCGTACGGGCGTCGGGCCCCCGCGCCTTCGGCCACGGGCGCCGGATCCCGGCGAAGGTCGACCACGGGGCTCGCCACCACGAACTCCCCCGTCGGGACCGTCGAAACCGTCGGCGCGGAGGCCAGGGCATGCCGGTCGGCGCCCCCCGGACCGAACAAAATCTCCACCCCCTCGGCGCGGGCGCCCCGGGCCCCGCCGCACAAAACCAACGCCAAGAGGATTTTTTTCATCGTTCCGCCTTCGTCGGCCCCCAGGGGCCGGATCCCGCGATTTTTTTCCCGCCGAGCGGTCCGCTCAAAGGGTGATGCCCTCTTCCCACAACACGCGAAGGATTTCGCCCACGCTCCAGGCCTGGGCCGGGCACCCCTGGGGAGCGTGGGGAGCGTCGCCGTCAAAAAATTCCGATACCTGGCCAAGGCCCGCCTCCGACATATGGTGGACCAGGGGCTGGAGAAACCGCACAACTTGCTTTTTGGACTCTTCCGTGGAACCGAACGCCTTGACGTACGCCGTGACGAAGGGGCCCAACAGCCAGGGCCACACCGTGCCCTGGTGGTACATGCGGTCGCGGTCCGCCGGGGGCCCGCCGTGGCGCCCGCGGTAGAGGAGGTGCGACGGCGACAGGGTACGCAGCCCCCGGGGCGTCAGAAGTTCCCACCAGGTCGTTTCCACCAACGGCTTGAAATTCTTCTCCTCCAGGATTTCGTAGGGGAGGCTCACGGCCAAAAGGCCGTTGGGGCGGAGTTCCGCCTCCCGGCGTTTGCCGTCCACGACGTCAAAGAGGCATTGGGCGTCCTCGTTCCAGAATTTCTCGTTGAAACTCTTTCGGGCCACGCCGGCCAATTTATCGTAGCCCCGGGTGGGTTCCTTGAGTTTCAATTGGATTTCGACCAAGAATTGCAGGGCGTTGTACCAGAGGGCCTGAATTTCCACCGGTTTCCCGTTCCGGGGCGTGACGGGCTTTCCGTCCAGGCGGGCGTCCATCCAGGTGAGCGGCCAGTCGCCGGGCGGAATTTCGATCAGACCGTCCTGATCCATGCGGATGTCCAGCCGATTGCCGTGCTGGTAGCTATCGACGATCTCCCGCATCACGGGCAACCAGGCGCGCGCCCGGTCGTCGTCGTGGGTCGCCCGGTGGTAGGCCTGCACCGCGCGAACGAACCACAAGGGCGCGTCCACGGCGTTGTACTGGGTGCTTTCGCCTCCCTCGGGGAACCGGTTGGGCAGCAGGCCCTCGTGAACGTGCCGCGCGTAGGTGTCCAAAAACCCCGGGGCTTCGTTCCAACGCCCCGTGGCCAAAAAGAGGCCCGGGAAGGCCACCAGGGCGTCGCGGCTCCAGTCCCCGAACCAGGGGTACCCCGCGATCACGCTGAGGCCGTCGCCCCGGGACACAATAAACTGATCGGCCGCCGCCGTGAGCGCTCCCGCCAAGGGGCCCCGCACCAGCGAAGCCCGGACGATTTTTCGCCGTTGGTCCCGCTCTTCCTCTTCCCAGCGTTCGGCCCCGTCCATGGAAGACCGGCCGACGGCGTAAACCACCCGGGTCGTCTGGCCGGGCTTGAGGGGAATTCGGAAAAATCCGGGGCTCCAGACGTCCTCCTGACGCTCCAGCCCGCGCCGCTCCTCCCACACATAGGTTTGATTGCGGTACCAGGCGGCGGCCGATTCGAAGCGGCCTCCGTCGGCCCAAACGGTCAAAACGGGGCCGTCGGGAAAATCGACCGTCAACGTCCCCCCCTCCGCCCGG
>DAOQNO010000157.1:0-4329 GCA_035332125.1 Elusimicrobiota bacterium
CAACCCCACCGACGTCAAGAGCTCCCGGGCCCGCGCCGGCCGCCCAGGCGCGTTGGCGTAAATCATCGGAAGTTCCACGTTGGCCTGGGCCGTGGTGCGTGGGAGCAGATTAAACATTTGAAAGATGAACCCGATGGTCCGGGAACGGAGGGCGGCGCCTTCGTCGTCGGTCAGACGGGAGACGTCCCGGCCCAACAGTTTATAGGCGCCGGAGGTCGGGCGGTCCAGGAGGCCCAAAATCTGCAGCAGCGTGGATTTGCCCGATCCCGAAGGCCCCATGATGGCCACAAATTCCCCTTCCCGAATGGTCAGGGTGACGTTTTTCAGGACCTCCAGTTCTTCGCCGTCCATGCGGTAGCATCGGCGAATGTCCCGAAGCTCGATCAGCGGGGCGGCGGTCAGCGGGGCCCCCCGGACCGGGGGGACGCGGACCCCGACCGGCGTCCGGGCGACATGACGAGGGGACTGGAGGACTCGCCTTTTTGCGGGGTGTACTTTTTGCGAACCACCAGCACCGAATCCCCCTCGTTCACCCCGGTTAAAATTTCGACGCTCTCGCCGTTTTCCAGCCCGGTGGTCACTTCCCGCGCGCTCGGTTTTCCATCGGCCCCCGGGACCAGCACCTGTTTGACGCCGTTCCGATCCTGAACCGCCGCCGCCGGAACGAGGAGCGCCGATTCCTTGCGTTGAAGGACGAAACTCACGTTGGCCGTCATCTGGGAACGGAAAAAGGGCGGCGTTTTTTCCGGCGCCACTTTCACGCCGTAGGTGATCACGTTGGAGACGTTTTTCCCCTCGTGCAAAATATTGAACACCCGGCCGGGAATGGACAACTGGGGGTAGGCGTCCAGGGTGATGCGGGCGGGAAGCCCCTCGGTCACCCGCCCGATGTCCACCTCGTCCACCTGGGCCAAAACGATCAAACGGTCCGAGAGGGCGAACAGGACCGAGCTTTGATCCACCGTCTGGCCCACGACGATGTTTTTCAAAATGATTTCCCCCGCCAGCGGGGCCGCGATGGGCGTGGGCCGGTAAACATCGTCCCACCGCTTGAGGGCCTCGGGGCCCTGGGCCCGGGCGGCGTCCAAAATGGCGGCCCGGTCGGTGGTGCTCATCCAGGCCAAGACCTGGGCTTTTTCCACCCGGCTTCCTTCCGCGACCCGGATGTCTTCGATGCGCCCCGCGATGGGCGGCTTGATCTCCACGCGGTTCAGCGGCGAGACGACCCCCGTGGCCTCCACGGTGAGTTCAATGGGGCCGCGATGGGCTTGGACCACCCGTTGGGTCGTGCCCTCCGCCGGCGTTTCGGCCCTCCGGCGGGTGAAAAAATAAAGGCCGGCGCCGACGATCAGGAGGGCGGCGGCGATCCAAACCTTGTTCTTCTTCATTGGTCCTCCAAAGGGACGCCCCGGGCGTTCCGCCAGGCGGCTTCGGCCACCGCCGCGTCCCGCTCGGCCTGAAGAGCGCTGCGCTCCACGTTCACCAGGTCCGTCACGACTTGCTCCCAATTCTCAAAGCTCATGAGGCCCGAGGCGTAGCGAATGGACGCTTCGCTGTTTTGCTGTTCGATGGCCGCCAAAAATTGATTTTGCACCGCCACCCGGTCCGCCCGGGCGGCCCAATCGGACCAGGCGCTCTCCAGGGACCGTCGAAGTTCGAGGCGAACGGCCCGAAGGTCCTCCTCCCGGGCCTTCCAATCGCGCCGGGCCGCGGCGGCGTCGAAAAAAGCGGCCGTCAATCCCTTGCCGAAAATGGGCCAGTTCAAAACCCCCGAGGCGGTCCAGTGGGGCCCGTCGGGAAAAAAATCGGGGCCGTCGTAGCGCCGGCTGTATCCGACGCTCAGCGTCGGGACCAGACCGCCCCGGGCTTTTTGGTAGACGGCGCGGGCCGCGTCGACGTTGGACTCCGCCAGGCGGACCCGGGGGTGATCGGCGATCAAGGCGTTCCAATTGGGCCGGGCCGACGCCGCGGGAACCGCCAACGTCCCGGTGACGGTCCAAACCTCAAAGGTTTCGTCCCCCATTTGACGGCTCAACGCGCTTTGGGCCGAGGACAAATCCCGTTGCGCCTGGGCCAGGTCCGCCTCGGCCTGGGCCCGTTCGGCCGCGGCCCGAAGGCCGTTGCCTTTGTACTCCCGACCCGATCGGTATTTGAGATCGACCATCTGGGCATTGTCGTTTCGGAGGTCCCGGATTTTCTGGGCCACGACGATTTGCCGTTGGGCGAACAAAAGCCCGGCGAAGGCGGTGAATAAATTTAGTCGGAGATCGGCGGAGACCAGTTGGCGTTGGTCCCGCGCTTCCCGGAGAGCCGCGTCGGCCGAACGGACGCCGGTCCAGGCGCCGACGTTCAGGAGGTCCAGCGCGGCGTCGGCGGAGGCGCTCCAGGTCCGTTCCGCGCCGTCCGACCGGGAGACGCGCTGAGCGAGGGACACCGACGGCAAAAAACCGTTGACGCTGGAGGCGCGTCGGGCCCGGGCGGCGTCTTCGTTCGCCCGGGCGGCGGCCAATTCGGGGTTTTGCGCGGCCGCCCGGCGAACCACGTCCTCCCAGGTCCGGGGGCCGGACGCCGCCGGAGCGGATCCCATTAGAAGGATCGCTCCCAGCCCCACCGCCGTCCGAACGCCGCCGCTTCTCACCGGAGCCCCCTTCATGCCAGAACCGACCCAAAAACACGGCGGCCCCGGCGTTGAATCGCCGGGGCCGCGCGCGGATTAAAACCCTTCGCTGTCCGACGGACCGGACCCGCCTTCGGGCCCGCCGCCTTGCTCCGAACCGGAGCCTTCGCTGGGGCCGGCCCCGCCGCCTTGTCCTTGATTTTGAAACCGCCCCCCGAACCGGCCGCCGCCCCGACGTCCGCCGACGCCGCCGGACCCTTGGAATCCGCCGCCTCGCCGATTGCCCCATTGTCCCCGTTTTTCCTTCATGATGGCCTGGAACTTGGCGAACTGTTCGGGCGTCAGAATTTTCTTCACGTCGATGATGCCCTGGAGCCGGTGGTCCTGCAATTTCTCCTGGGCCGCCCGGGCCGCCGCCTGCAAGGACTTCACTTTGTTTTCGTCGAAGTTCGGCTTCTCCAGTTCGGCCTTGAGGGCTTCCCGTTTGGCGCGGGCGTCCTGCCAAAGGGCCATCCCCGCCTGGCGATGGGCCTGGCGGTGGTCCCGAAGTTTGGCGGCCTGCTCGTCCGTCAATCCCAATTCGGCTTTGATTTTCTCAAAGGGCCGTTCCCCGCCCCCTCCCGGCCCGCCTCCCATTTCCCCGCCGGGCCCGCCCCGCGGCCCCGAATTTTCCGACGGTTCGGCCCGAAGAGACGCCCCCGTCAAAACCAGCGCCCCGAGGGCCAAGGACAACCAACGCGCGTTTCGAATTTTTTTCATAACCGTTCCCCCTTTATAGAAAATACGTTTCGATATCGCTGGCGACGTCGTCCGTCCCGCCTTCCGTTTCGTCGACGGCCGGCAAAAGTTCCGCCACGAATTGCGCCGTGTCCAGGGACACCGGCGCGGGCCGCCGAACCGGCGCCAACACCATCACGGCCAGGGCCGCGGCCGCCGCCCCCAGGGGCCACACCCAGGCCGGACGCCAGAATTCCCCGATTCGGGAAGCGAACCGGACGCCCAGCCCGGCCCGGGGCGCGGGCTCAATCCGCACCCGGGCCATCACCCGGTCGGTAAAAGAGGCGTCCGCGGGCCGCGCCGCCGCGGCCAGGGCGGGCCGCCAACGGGCCCAACCGTCCCGCACCGCCCGGCATTCGGCGCAGGCGGCCAAATGGGATTCGATCCGGGCGGCTTCGGCCGGCGTGGCCGCCCCGTCCAGGCAAAGGGTCAACAGATTTTTCAGCGCGTCATGGCTCATTTTGGGTCTCCAATCGTTGGACGGCCGCGGGGGCGTTAAAGTGTCGCGCCTTTTCCACCAGGGATTGCCGGGCCCGCCTCAGGCGCGCCTTGACGGAGTCGACCGTGACGCTCATGATTTTCGCGATTTCGCCGTAATCGAACCCTTGGACCTCCCGCAACACGAGCACGGTCCGGTATTCGGAGGAGAGGCCTATGAGGAGTTGGTGGATGTCCAGGTCCCGACCCGGCGCGGGGGAACCGTCGTCGCGGTCGGCCAACACCCCGTCGCCCTTTTCCAGCAGGGCGTCCAGGGATTCCGCCGGACGGCGTTTGCGGGATTTGAAAATATCCAGACAATGGTTGTGGGCGATTCGGTGGATCCAGGTGGAAAAAGAGGATTCGTTTCGGAATCGACCCAGGGCCCGGTAGGCTTTCAGAAACACCTCCTGGGCGGCGTCGTCGGCTTCCGTGGCGTCTTGCAGAAGGGCCGCGCA
>DAOQNO010000158.1:0-4301 GCA_035332125.1 Elusimicrobiota bacterium
TTCCATCCGCCACCGCGCGCCCTTGATAGGCGAAGAAGGTGTTTTGGCCGTGGGTTTTATATCCGGCGGTCAAACTGGGCGACGACGCGGACCCGACTTGCCGACCGGTGGATCCGGCAAATCCGAACCCCAACCCCGCCAGGGAGGATTTGAGGGAGGCCTTAAAAGGCGTCAAGAACACCCGAGCGGCGAAATCTTTTCGATCCATCGAGTCGGCGCCGTCGATGTTGGCGCCGTCGGCCGCCCCGTTGGTGGCGGACACGGCGTAGGCCGCGCGTCCGCCCCCGAGCTCGCCCCACAGTTGGACGCCCAGATCGTAGTTGGGCACCAACCCGGTGGGCAACGCGCGTTCCACAAAGGTCAACCGCGCGCTGGAGCGAAGATTTTCCAATCCCACGGGCGGCTTGAAGCGACCGACGCGAAGTTGCGCGGCCGGCCGGAAGGCCAAATTGGCGTAGGCGTCGTCCAAGGTCGCCCCGCCGTTTCCGAAGTTCGGCTGAAGCCGCCCCGTGATCCATTTATTCAGGGTCACTTCCACCCCGGGCCGAAGACGCCTCAGAAGAAAGGTGTCCGTCAAAGAAGACGTCACTCCGTGGGACCCGTCCTTCAGAAAAAAGCGCCCGTCCGCCTGCACGTCGCCGTACCATTTCAAAACAAAGGCGCCGTCCGGCGATTTAACCCCGAATCCGTCTTTGCCGCCGGCGTTGGCCAGGGCGGTGTCCTTGGCCTTGTTGGCGGCGTTTTCCTGATCGACTTCGTATTTCCGCTCCAGAACGTTCTGACGTTGCTCCAATTGGCTCAACCGATCCGCCAATTCATCCGCGGTCACCCGATTCCATCCGCCCAAAGCGCCCAAAACAATCGCTCCGGCCACTGCCCATTGTTTCTTCATCGTATTCTCCTTCGTTTTATTGGCCGGGTCTCAAAAAAAGACCCGTGCCGAGTGTTGCGGCACGGGTCACAAAGGCTTTTGTGGACTCGACCGCTTTAGCGCCCTGTTCACTCCGAAGAGTCGGCCGGGGCAAGTTGGAAATTAAAGCCTCGCCGTTAGGCGTGGCCCCAGTTTTCCCGCGGCTACGCGGGTTTGGGGCCTCGCCAAAAACAATTTTACATTTGTGCTGTTTTTTCATATCAAACCGCGCCAAGAACGACTCAAGGGCACGGCGGTTCCTGAAAATAAAAAACCCGTGCGGCATGAAAAGCGGCACGGGAAACAATGAAGCTTCGTCCTTCGCCGCTTTAGCCCCCTGTTCCTTTCCAGCTTTCGCTGGTCAGCGGCCGGGGCAAGTTGGTTCTTAAAGCCTCGCCGTTGCTATTTCTTTATTCTAGCAAATTCAATGCCGCCGCGTCAAGGCTTTATTTATCGACGGAAAGTTCACAAGGTGCAGAATTGTCCGGGCCGTATCTTGTAAACCGCGATTTCCCCGAAGAGGTTGGGCCAACAGCGAACGGGCCCTCGGGCGTTCAAGGCGGCCCGGTCCATGATCTCGAGGCCCTTTTCACGGCAGAAATCGGTAAAGTCCAGAAAACTCAGGAAGTGGACGTTGGGCGTGTTGTGCCAACGGTAGGGCAGGGCCCGGGACACCGGCGTCCGGCCCCGGAAAAACACGTCGAACCGGGCTTTCCAATAGCACATGTTCGGGAAGCCGATGATGGCCGCTTTTCCCACCCGCAGAGCTTCTTTCATAACGAATTCCACGTTCCGGGTTTCCTGCATGCTCTGGTTTAAAATCACGAAATCGAAGGATTGATCGGGGAATTCCCCCAACCCGCCCTCGATGTCCCCGTGCAGGACCGTGAGGCCCTTTTCGACGCACTGGTAAATTGATTCGTCCCGCAGTTCGATCCCCTGGGCCATCACTTGTTTTTCCCGAACGAGCAGGGCGAGAAGGTCCCCCGTCCCGCACCCGAGGTCCAAGACCCGGGACCGGGGCGTCACCATCGCCAGAACGGCCGCGTGGTCCGGTCGCCCCCCCCTCACGACCGCCCCCTGGCGGCCAAGCCGTCCCGGGTCTTCGCCAAAAAGGATTTTAAAAGTCGATGCTGCTCCTCAAACTCCAACAGGAAAGCGTCGTGGCCGTAGGTGGAGCTGACTTCGACGTAGGTCACGTCGGCCTGGCGGGACCGCAGGGACGAAACAATGTCCCGGGACTGGTAGGAGGGGTAGAGCCAGTCGGATTTAAAAGAAATGACCAGGAAACGGGGGAGCGGGGCCCCGGGTTTGAACAGTTTATCGCCCGAGAGGTCAAAGTAGTCCATGGCCCGGGTGACGTAGAGATAGCTGTTGGCGTCGAAGCGCCGGACGAAGTGGGCGCCCCGGTAGCGAAGATACCCCTCCACCTCGAACTCGGCGTCGAAGGTGAATTTGAACCCCTCGGTTTTGAGCCTTCTGGAAAACTTTTCCTCCATGGATTGATCGGACATGTAGGTGATGTGGCCGATCATCCGGGCCACGGCCAGGCCCCGCTCCGGCTGGCCGTGTTCGTAGTAGTTTCCCCCCATCCAGTCCGGGTCGGCCATGATCGCCTGGCGGCCCACTTCGTCGAAGGCGATCTGTTGGGGCGAGTGCTTGAGGGTCGTGGCGATGGGCACGACGCTCCGAACCCGCTCCGGATAGCTCGCGGCCCACTGCAGGGCCTGCATGCCCCCCATGGACCCGCCCACGACCGACAGCCAGGCGGGCACGCCCAGGTGGTCCATGAGCCGCCGTTGGGCCTCGACCATGTCGGCCACAGTGATGACCGGGAACGTCAAAGCGTGGGGTTTGCCCGTGGCCGGGTTCACCGACCCGGGCCCCGTGGAACCCCGGCACCCGCCGATGACGTTGGAGCAGACGATGAAGTATTTGTCGGTGTCGAAGGCCCGCCCGGGGCCCACCATGGCCTCCCACCAGCCGGGTTTGGGTTCCCCCTCGTGGAAGCCGGCCACGTGGGCGTCGCCGGTCAGGGCGTGGAGCAGGAGGATGGCGTTGGTTTTTTGATCGTCCAACCGGCCGTAGGTTTCGTAGGCCACGGTGACCGGCCCCAGGGTTTGGCCCGAGGAGAGCC
This sequence comes from Elusimicrobiota bacterium, assembly GCA_035332125.1. Classification (GTDB taxonomy): domain Bacteria; phylum Elusimicrobiota; class Elusimicrobia; order FEN-1173; family FEN-1173; genus JADKIY01. The sequence goes on from DAOQNO010000158.1 coordinate 3,048, forward strand.
GCATCGGCTCCTGAAGGGAGCCGAAGGTGAAAAACTTCGTTTCAACCAACCCGACGCCCTCGGGCGCCGACAGGGGATCGCTCATAAAATCGGGTACCCCGGCGCGGCGCCGCCGCGCCGGGGAACGACGCGTCTTAAGCTTTTTTCAACGCCTGGTCGATGTCCGCCAGGATGTCGTCGATGTGTTCCAGGCCCACGGAGAGCCGCACAAAATCCTCGGTGACGCCCGTGGCCTTTTGCTCCTCGGCCGAGAGCTGCTGATGCGTGGTCGTGGCCGGGTGGATGGCCAGGGTTTTGGCGTCGCCCACGTTGGCCAGGTGGCTGACGAGTTTCAATCCGTCGATGAATTTCCGGCCCGCCTCCTTGCCGCCCTTGATGCCGAAGCCCAGAATGGCTCCCGCGCCCTTGGGCAGATATTTTTTCGCCCGGGCCTGCTCGGGGCTGTCGGCGAGGCCGGGGTAGTTGACCCAGGCCACTTTGCCGTGTTTCTTCAGGAATTGGGCCACGGCCAGGGCGTTTTCCGCGTGACGGGGCATGCGAAGATGGAGGGTTTCAAACCCCTGCAAAAGCAGGAAGGCGTTGAAAGGCGAAAGCGCCGGACCGATGTCGCGCAAAAGCGTCACGCGGGCCTTGATGATGTAGGCGATGTTCCCCAGGGGCTTCAAGGCTTCGACGAAGTTGATGCCGTGGTAGGACGGGTCCGGACCGGCGATCAACGGGAATTTCCCGTTGGTCCAGTTGAACTTGCCGGAGTCCACAATCAACCCCCCGATGGAGGTTCCGTGGCCGCCGATGAACTTGGTCGCGGAATAGACGGCGATGTCCACCCCGTGGTCGAAGGGACGCAGAAGATAGGGCGACACGGTATTGTCCAGGACGAAGGGCAGGCCGTTGTCGTGGGCGATTTTGGAAATGCCTTCCAAGTCGGCGACGTCGAGCTTGGGGTTACCGATGGATTCGGCGTAAATCGCCTTGGTTTTGGGCGTGACGGCTTTGCGGAAGGCGTCCAGATCGTTGGACTTTACGAATTTAACGGTGATCCCGAATTTCGCGAATGTGTAATGGAACAAATTGTACGTCCCACCGTACAAGTTGTCCGCCGAGACGATCTCGTCCCCCGCCTGGGCGATGTTGAGGAGCGCCAGGCTGATGGCCGACTGGCCGCTGGCGACCGCCAGGGCCCCCACGCCGCCGTCCAGGGCGGCGATGCGTTTTTCCAGAACGTCGGTGGTGGGGTTCATCAATCGGGTGTAG
>DAOQNO010000159.1:0-4296 GCA_035332125.1 Elusimicrobiota bacterium
TGTTCCCCGTGGCGGAAAAAATCATCGGGGAAGAGGGGCTGGTGGGAATGGCGGTCGACATGGAACGGCGCAAATCCGAGGTGCGGCTGCCCCCGGCCTAAGGGTCCGGGGCTTTTTCGGATATTGGGCGGGATTTAAGAAGGGGGCGATTGAACCGAAAGGCAAAGCCGGACGATGGGGGGAACGCCCGGCGCGGCGGTCCAAGTCACGTCGGCGGCCGAGAGCGGTTTGAACGTGTGCCCCGCCCGGTGACGCCCGGGGTCCCAGAGTTCCCCGTCGGCTTCGATTTCACAAAGGGTGTCGGTCACCCGACGGGGCTGAAACCGGCAAAAAATTTCCCGCTCCCGCTCAAACAAACGACCCAGTTCGTTGAGGAAGGCGGCCAACAACCCTTCCCGGGTGGTCGCCTCGACCCGAAGGCGATCGTGAAGGCCCCCCGGCGAAACGCCGTCGGGATCGGCCAGGAGCGCCGAAAACGCCCGGGCGGCGCTGACGAAAACCTCCGCCGAATCCGATCCGCGAATTGTGAGGGTCGGCCGCCCGGTCCCGGGGTCCCGATGGACCGGCGGGTCCTCAGGCGTCCTTGGCGTCCCCGTTGTCCTCTTCCTCCGCCACCACCGGCGCGATGTTGGCGAGTTTGTCCCCTTCTTCCATTCGAATCAATCGATAGCCCTGGGTGTTCCGGCCGATGACCGACAGGTCTTTGGCGTGAACGCGGACGGTCATGCCTTTTTCCGTCATGAGCATGAGGTCGTCGTCGTTCGTCACGAGCTTGATGCCGACCACGGGCCCGTTGCGGTCCGAGGTTTTAATGGTGATCACGCCCGATCCCCCGCGGTTTTGATCCCGGTATTCGGAAAGTTCCGTCCGTTTGCCGTAGCCGAATTCGCAGGCGGTGACGAGGGTTTCCTTCCGGGCGGGGGCCGTCACTTCCATGCCCACCACCTGGTCGTCCTTTTCCAACCGAACGCCGCGGACGCCGCCGGCCCCCCGGCCCATCAGGCGGACCTGTTCCGCCGGGAACCGGATGCACATGCCGTGCTTGGTGCCGATCAGCACTTCGCGTTTCTCGTCGGTCAATTTAGCGTCGACCAGGATGTCCCCTTCGTCCAAACCGATGGCGATGATCCCGCTTTTACGCACGCTGTCGTATTCCGAGAGCGCGGTGCGTTTGATCTGCCCGTTCCGGGTGCAGAGGATGAGGCCCATGTCTTTGGTTTTCTCCGGCTCGAAGGACGTCACCGGAATGGCCGACGTTATTTTCTCGTCGGGGTTGAGCGCGACGAGGTTGACGACCGCCTTGCCGCGGGACGCCCGGCCCGCCTCGGGGATTTCGTAGACGCGGACGCTGTAGGCCCGGCCCCGGGTGGTGAAGAGGAGCAGGTGGGCGTGGGTGTTGGTCACGAACAGCTGTTCCACGAAATCTTCCTCTTTCGTGGTCATGCCGGTCACGCCCCGGCCGCCGCGCTTTTGGGCGCGGTAGGTGTCCACGGGCAGGCGTTTCACGTAGCCCGCGTGGGAGAAGGTGACCACCACGTCTTCCTGGGCGATCAGATCCTCGATTTCCATTTCCTCCACGGCGGCGGTGATTTGCGTGCGACGCTTCTCTCCGTATTTGTCTTTCAATTCCTTGAGTTCTTCCTGGATCACGCCCAAGATCTTCCGGGCGTCGGCCAACAGCGCCTTGAGGCGCGCGATGGTCTTGATCAGCTCCAGATATTCCTCTTCCAGGGCCTTCCGTTCGAGAGCCGTCAATTGATGGAGGCGCATGTCCAAAATGGCCTGGGCCTGGATGCGCGACAGTTCGAATTTTTCCATGAGGGCCGTTCGGGCGGCTTCGGTGTTTTTGGATTCCCGAATGGTCTTGATCACCTTGTCCAAGTGGTCGATGGCGATGCGCAACCCTTCCAAAATGTGGGCGCGATCTTCCGCCCGCTTCAATTCGTGCCGAGTCCGACGGATGACGACTTCCCGGCGGTGCTCGACGTAATACTTGAGCATCTCCCGCATGGAGAGGACCCGAGGACGCCCGTTCACGAGCGCGAGCATGATGACGCCCATGGAGGTTTCCATCTGGGTGTACTTGTAAAGCTGGTTCAGGATGACCTGGGCGTTTCCGTCGCGTTTCAGTTCGACGACGACCCGGATGCCGTCCCGATCGGATTCGTCGCGGATGTCGGAAATGCCGTCGACTTTCTTGTCCCGCACGAGCTCCGCGATGGTTTCCAGCAGTTGGGCTTTGTTCACCTGGTACGGCAGTTCGTTGATGATGATGGCCTGCTTGCCGCCCCGAATGTCTTCGATCTCCGCTTTGGCCCGGGTGGTGATGGAACCGCGGCCGGTTTCGAAATACTGTTTGATGCCCTCGCGCCCCGTGATGGTGGCGGCCGTGGGGAAATCGGGCCCCTTGATGATTTTGAGCAGTTCGCCCGTGGTGACGTTTTCGTTTTCAATGTAGGCGTTCACCGCGTCGCAAACTTCCACCAGATTGTGGGGCGGAATGTTGGTCGCCATGCCGACCGCGATGCCGGCGGATCCGTTGATGAGCAGGTTGGGAAGCTTGGCGGGCAGGACCAGGGGTTCCGTGAGGGACCCGTCGTAGTTCGGGCCGAAATCCACCGTGTTCTTGTCGATGTCGCCCAGCATTTCCTGGGCGATGGCCGCGAGGCGCACTTCGGTGTACCGCATGGCGGCCGGGGGGTCGGCGTCGATGGAGCCGAAGTTGCCCTGGCCGTCCACCAGCGGATGGCGAAGGGAGAAATCCTGGACCATGCGGACCACGGCGTCGTAGATGGCGCTGTCGCCGTGGGGGTGGTATTTACCCATAACGTCGCCGACCACGCGGGCGCTTTTCTTGTAGGGCTTGTTGTGGGCCAAGCCCATTTCGTCCATGGTGTAGAGAATCCGGCGGTGAACCGGCTTCAAGCCGTCCCGCACGTCGGGCAGGGCGCGGCCCACGATGACGCTCATGGCGTAATCGATGTAGGAGGTCTTCATCTCCTCCTCAATGGCGCGGGGGATCACGCGGTCCAGCAGGTCGCCTTGTTCGGTGTTTTTGGTATCGGCCATGTCGTGGTCTCCGAATTAAATGTCGAGGTTCTGAACTTCGGACGCGTGGGACTCGATGAACTGCCGGCGGGGCTCCACCTTGTCGCCCATCAGCACGGTGAACACGTCGTCCGCTTCGGTGCTGTTGGCGTCCAGCTTGACGCGCAAGAGTTTTCGGTTTTGCGGGTCCATGGTGGTTTCCCACAATTGCTGCGGGTTCATTTCGCCCAACCCTTTGTAGCGCTGGATCGTGGCGCCTTTCCGCCCGGCGTCTTTGATGGCTTCCAGCAGCTCGGCGATGGACGCGACGTCCTTTTCCTCGGCATCGACGATCACGCGGTACATCGCCTTGCTTTTTTCGTCGCCTTTGGCGACCGCTTCCACGGTGACGTCGAAACCGGCGTCCTGCAGCTTCCCGGCCAGGGCGCTGATTTTCTTGAGCTCCAACAGTTCCTTCATGTGGGCGCTCAAGTCCTCTTCCTCCACCCCGGCGGACCCGGTGGCGGCCTCGCCGGCGGCGGCCAATTGCTGTTGAAGTTTGGCTTTGCGCGTTTCGATGAACGCCTCTCGCCAGGCTTTTACTTCCTTCTCGGTAAACAGGTATTTCGGGCCGGATTCCTCCTCCACGCGGTAGAGCGGGAAAGTTTCTTTTTTGCTGAAGGCCAGGTAGTCGGCCCAGGAAACGCCCTTTTTCTGGAGGCGCTTGCGCAGGGTTTCCAATTCGGTCAGGGCCTTGAAGGCGCCTTTGAGTTTCGCGCCGTCCACCTTGACCCCGGATTTCCCCTTGGACAAATTGAGGACTTCGGCCGTGTCCATGCCCTCGGCCAACAGCCATTCGTCCATTTTGTCCTCGGTGTCGATGTACATTTCCTTCTTGGCCTTTTTGATCTTGTAGAGGGGCGGCTGGGCGATGTAGATGTACCCCCGGTCCACGAGGGGTTTCATCTGACGGAAGAAGAAGGTGAGCAACAGCGTGCGGATGTGGGCGCCGTCGACATCGGCGTCGGTCATGATGATGATCTTGTGGTAACGGAGCTTGGCGATGTTGATGCCGTCGTCGCCTTCCACCTGGCCCACGCCGCAGCCCAGGGCCGTGATCAAGGTTCGGATCTCATCGTTGGCCAACATCTTGGCCAGCCGGGATTTTTCAACGTTCAGGATTTTGCCTTTGAGGGGCAAAATGGCCTGGTAAGCGCGGTTTCGTCCCTGCTTGGCCGAACCACCGGCCGAGTCGCCTTCGACGATGTA
>DAOQNO010000160.1:0-4278 GCA_035332125.1 Elusimicrobiota bacterium
CCGGACGCCAGGGACATCCGCGGCTTGAAAGGGCGATTGCCGCGGGTGCCGAACGAATGGTTTTGGGGACTCTTGGCCGCCGGGACGGTGTTGGCTTTTCTCGTTTATTTTCTCCGAACACGCCGACGGCCCGGGACGGATCTTCCGCCCGGTCCGCCCCCCCGGCCGGCCCACCTCGTGGCGCTGGAGGCCCTGGATCGGTTGGAAAAAGACCTGGCCGGCCCGGCGAAACCTTTTTACAGCCGTTTGACGGACATCTGGCGCGTCTACCTGGAGGCCCGGTTCGGCCTGCCCGCCCTGGACCGGACGTCGGGGGAAATCGCCCAATCCCTCCGGAACCTTCCCGTGTCCCCGGAGCAGAAACGCCGCCTTCGGGAATGGCTCGACGTGAGCGACCTGGCCAAATTCGCCAAGACGGAGCCGGGGAACGAAGCCCGCTTGGCCCATTTGGACCTGGTTCGATCGTTCGTGGATTCCACCGTTCCCGCGCCCACGGACGGGAGGGTTTCGTGATTTTCGCCCATCCCAACGTCCTGTGGGGGCTTCTTCTCCTGCCGCTTCTGGCCCTTTACGAAATCCGGTGGGGGGCGGGGGCCAAAGCCCGCCTTCGCCTGTCGTCCCTGGACCTTCTTCCCCCGGGCCTGGGAACGGCGGTCGACGGACCGTCCCGGATTCTGGCCGGCCTTCGGTTGGGGGCCTTGGCTTTTGCGTTCGTGGCGCTGGCCCGTCCCCAGCGGGGACAGGAACGCCAGGAAGTCACGAGCCCCGCCACCGACATCGTCCTTTGTCTGGACGTTTCGGACAGCATGCGAAGTCTGGATTTTAAACCCAAAAACCGCTTAGACGCCGCGTTGGAAGTGATCAAAGAGTTTGTGAAGCATCGGTCCGCGGACCGAATCGGTTTGGTCCTCTTCGCCAACGGGGCCTTCACCCAATGCCCCCTGACCCTGGACCACGGGGCGCTGATGGGTTTCCTGGACAACGTGGGCATCGGGGTCGTGGACCCCCAGCGGACGGCCGTGGGAACGGCCATCGCCACCGCGGTCGGGCGACTAAAAAAAAGCGAGGCCAAAAGCAAGGTGATCGTCCTACTGACCGACGGGCAAAGCAACGCCGGCGAGGTCGACCCGCCCACCGCCGCCCGGGCGGCGGCGGCCTTCGGGATCAAAATTTACACCGTGGGGGCCGGCGCCCCGGGCGGGGGCCTTATTGAGGTGGACGACCCCTTTTTCGGAAAGCGCCTCGTGCGAACCCCGGAAAACGAATTGGACGAAGCCACCCTCCGTCGCGTGGCGGAGGACACCCACGGCGTCTATTTCCGCGCCACGGACTTGGCGAGCCTGAAGAAAATTTACGGGGAAATCGACCGGATGGAAAAAACCGATGTTAAAACCCAAACCTTCGCCGAATACCGGGACGTCTATCCCGTCTGGTTGTGGGGGGCGTTTCTGTTGTTGGCCGCCGAAGGAATCCTGTCCCAAACCCTGTGGAGGCGCTACCCGTGATGTGGACCGCGCCGGCTCTGTTGGCCCTCCTGGTCGTTCCCGCCGCGGTGGGCCTGCTGACGGTGGCGGCCTTCCGTTGGAAACGGCGGACGACCGCCCGGTTGGGCGATCCCGCGGTGGTGGCCCGGTTGGTGGACCCCCGTACCGGTCGTTATCAACGGGGCAAAGCCCTTCTTCGCTTTCTGGCTGGAATTTTTCTCGCGCTGGCTTTGGCGGGTCCCCGGTGGGGTTCTTTGTTTCAGGAAATCCACCGCCGGGGAATTGACGTGGTGATCGCCGTGGACGTTTCGGCCAGCATGTTGGCCGAGGACGTCAAACCCAACCGCCTGACCCAGGCCAAACGAGAATTGACCCTTTTGATCGACGGTCTGGAAGGCGACCGGGTGGGTTTGGTGGCCTTTGCCGGAGCGGCTTTTTTGCAATGCCCCTTGACCCTGGACTACGGGGCGGCCCGGACCCTGTTGGATTTGATCGGCCCGGATTTGATCCCCCGGCCGGGCACCGATTTGGCGGCGGCCCTGCGACAGGCCCTGGACGCCTTTCCCCGGGGCCTCCACCAATACAAAGCGATCGTGCTCCTCACCGACGGCGAGGACCATTCCGGGGCCCTGGACGCCGCCGTGGCGCGGGCGGCGGAGGAGGGCGTCCGAATTTTTCCCGTCGGGTTCGGCAGTCCCCAGGGCGAAATCATTCCGTTGCGCGACGAATCCGGCAACCTGTCCGGCTATAAAAAGGATAAAAACGGCCAGACCGTCCTGTCGAAGATGGACGAAAAAGCCCTTCGGGACATGGCCGAGAAGACCGGCGGGACTTATTTCCCGGCCAGCCGCGGCGAAATAGAGGTGCCGCGCCTTTTAACGGCGTTCCGCCAAATGGAGAAGCGGTCCCTGGAAAGCCGCGTCTACGGCCAATTGGAAAATCGCTACCGATGGCCCCTGTGGCTCGCGGTCGGCCTGTTGCTCCTGGAATTCCTTGTTCCGGAATCGGGGGGGTGGGGACGGCGCCTTTGGAAGGGCCTTCGCTCGTCGGTGCCTCTGGCGGCGGCCCTGGTGTTTTTGACCCCCGCGGCCCGGGCCATGGGGCGAGCCCCGACCGCGGGGGAGCTTTCCCGGGCGGTGGAAAAAAATCCCGAGGACCCCCGGGCTCAATTTCAATGGGGGCAGGGATTGTACCGCGAGGGGAGTTACGCGGCGGCGGCCGAGGCCTTTGAAAAGGTTTCTTCCCGGGCGTCGGCGCCGGAGCTTCGAAGCGCCGCCCTTTACAACGCCGGCAACGCTTATTTTCGCCAAGGAAAAACGGACGAAGCGATCAAAAAATACAAGGAGGCCCTTCGTCTCTTTCCGTCGGATCCGGACGCCAAGCACAATTTGGAATTCGCCCGGAAATTGAAAAATGCCGGGGGAAAACCCCGGCCCCAACCCGGGTCCCCGAAGGACGATAAAAAGCCCCGGGACGGGAGCGGGTCCTCGGGCGAACCCCCGATAAACGAATCGAAGGGGGCCGGGACCATGACCCAGGAAGACGCGGAACGATTGTTGCAGGCCGTCGAGGATCAGGAAAAAAGAGCCCAGCGGCGCGCCCGTCGCGGCCAACCCTCGGAACCGCCCCAGGGCCCGGACTGGTAAAATAAACCGCTCATGAAAAGACTTTGGACGCTTCTTCTTTTTTTAACGGCCGGACCCCTCCGCGCCGGGGATCTTTCCTTCGAGGCCACCGTGGACCGGGACACCCTGACCATGAACGACAGCCTGACCCTTCAGCTCTCGATTTCCGGGGCGGGCCTCTCGGTGTCCCGGCCGGAACTGCCGTCCCTCCCGGGATTCCGGGCGGTTTTCGCGGGCCAGTCCCAGAACGTAAGCTTCGTGAACGGGACGGTTTCCAACCAGGTGGTTTACACCTACGCCTTGGAGCCCCAGGCCCCCGGGGAATACACTCTGCCGTCACTCACCATGGAAGCCGGCGGCCAGAAGGCCTCCAGTTCGCCGATTAAAATCAAAGTCCTTTCGGCCGGCGCCGCCCCGGCGCCCCGGACCGGCGGCGGCCCCGCACCGTCCGACGGCGGCCGGGACCTCTTTGTGACGACGACCCTCGATAAAAAGAATCCCGTGGTGGGCGAAACGGTGGTCCTGTCCTTTCGGTTTTACAGCCGGGCCCCCCTCCTTTCCCAGCCCCGGTACCAGGCCCCGGACGTCACGGGATTTTTGACCGAGGACCTGCCGCCCCAGCGCCAATACACCGAAATCATCGGCGGGCGACGCTATCAAGTGGTGGAACTGCGAACGGCCCTTTACGCCACGGCCCCGGGCCGGTTGACCGTCGGACCCGCGGCCCTGGAGTGCAGCGTTCAGGATTTTTCCCGTGAATCCTTTCCGGGGGGGTTCCCGTCCTTCTTTGACGAAGCCTTCGGCGCCGCCAAACGCGTGGTCCTTCGAAGCGATCCGATCTCCGTGAACGTCGCCCCGCTTCCGAGCGTCGGCCGCCCCCCCGGATTCAAAGGCGATGTGGGGCGGTTCGCCCTTACGGCGCGGTTGGACAAGACGGAGGCCCAGGTGCACGAACCCGTGACGTTGACCGTCACGGTGGAGGGGGAAGGGAACATCAAAGCCCTGTCGACGCCGGGCCTGCCGCCCTTGCCGGAATTCAAAACCTACGAGACCCTGAGCGGGCTGAACATCGCCAAAAAAGACGGCCGCGTCCTGGGGTCCAAGGTGTTCACCACCGTTCTCAAACCCGAGGTCACGGGAACCCTCACGGTGCCCCCCGTCGTCTTTTC
>DAOQNO010000161.1:0-4266 GCA_035332125.1 Elusimicrobiota bacterium
AGGGAGGGGACTTTTAAACCTGGGACTTGGTCCCAGGCCGGCCGCTGTGAACCACCACTTTCGCGGTGGGTGTCGTGCTTGAGGTACGCGGGTTTTAAATTGGTGCCGGAGGGGGGACTTGAACCCCCACGTGGCCTAAGCCACTTGAGATTTTGAGTCTCACGCGTCTGCCATTTCGCCACCCCGGCAAGGGCGCTGCCAAACCGAAACAATAACATTTTCTCTTTTCCGTCGAGGATTGTCAACAAACCATGCGCCTTGGACTCCACGTGTCGGTCAGAAACGGTCCCGTGACGGCTCTCCGTCGGGCGGCGGGGTTGGGCGCCCAAACCCTTCAGATGTTCGCCCGGCACCCCCGGCGGTGGCGGGGGCCGGGGTGGGACCACGACACGGTCACCGCCTTCCGCCAACTTCGGGAATCCCTCGGACTTTCGCCCCTCCTCATTCACTCCGCCTTCGTTCCCAATCTCTCCGTTTCGGAGGAGAAGTCCCATCGGCGGTCCATCCTCCATTTGGCGGAGGAGCTTCGTCGGTCCGAGGCCCTGGGCGCCGACGCCTTTGTGATTCACGCCGGCGCGGCCTCGCCCGGGCGGACACCGGCCGAGGGCGTCGAACGGTTTCGGGACGCCGTCCGGGAGGCCTCCGCGTTGGCCCCCGGCCGGGTGTCGATATTGCTCGAGAACGTTCCCGGCGGAGGCCGCCGCCTGGGGGGGGATTTTGCCGAAGTCGCCGCCCTTTTAAACGCGCTTCCCTCCAATCGCCGGCCCGGTCTTTGTTTCGACACCGGCCACGCCTGGGGCGCGGGGTGGGACCTGTCCACGCCGTCGGGCATTGGGGAGACCGTGAAGGCCTTGGACCGATCGGTGGGCCTTTCGGCGATCCGGGTTTTCCATGTCAACGATTCCGCGGCCCCCCGGGGGAGCGGACTGGATTGGCACAACCACCTCGGGAAAGGCCTCATCGGCATCGAAAATCTCCGGGCGTTTTTTGCCCGGGCCGATCGACGAGACGCCGCTTACATCATGGAAACGCCCCGGGACGCGATCGACGCGGACGAAAAAAATTTTGAAACGATGGCCCGCGGCCTGGCGGGCTTGTTTGACGGCGGACCTTCCGATAAAATGTCGCCGAATGACCTCCTCCCCTAATTCCGCCGGTCATCGGGCCCGTCTGCGGGACCGTTGGCGTCGGGCCGGTTCGGCCGGCTTTCCCGATTACGAACTATTGGAATTATTGCTGACCCAGGCGGTGCCCCGCCGGGACACCAAACCCCTGGCCAAGGCGCTTTTAAGCCGTTTTGGATCGTTGAAAGGCGTTCTGGATGCCTCGGGATTGGAACTGGAATCCGTTCCCCAAGTCGGCCCGTCGGTGTCTTTCTTCTTTTCGGTCCTCCGGGGAACCATGGAACGCTATTTCGAATCCGAGGTCCGAAAAACCGACTTGCTCAACTCGCCCGAGGCCGTGATCCGCTACTGCCGGGCTTCCCTGGAGGGGCTCAAGAACGAAGTCTTTGACGTGATTTTTGTTTCGACCAAAAACCGGGTCGTGGGCCGGGAACGTCTGTCGGAGGGAACCATCGACCAGGCGGCCGTTTACCCGCGCCGGGTGGTGGCTTCGGCCCTGGCGGCCAACGCCGCTTCCCTCATCTTTGTTCACAACCACCCCTCCGGGGATCCCACGCCGTCCGCGGAGGACAAGCAACTCACCCGCCGACTGGAGGAAGCCGCCCAAACGGTGGGCATCCCGGTGTTGGACCATTTGATCGTCGGCAACGGCGGCCATTTCAGCTTCCGGGAAAAGGGCCTGCTCGCGTGACGGCCCGCCGATGGTGGGCCGCGGTGGCCGTGTGGTGCGGGATCATCTTCGCCCTTTCGGCCCTTCCGGATCGAACCCAGGGCGGGGCGCCCCTCCCGGCGACGATGTCCCGAAAAATGGCCCATTTGATCGAGTATGGTTTTTTGGCTTTTTTGACCGCCCAGGCCCTGCGGGCGGGGAACCGTCCCCGGCGGATCGTGCTGGGGGGCGCCCTCCTTTTTTGCGTTCTCTACGCGGCGTCGGATGAATTCCATCAATCCTTTGTGCCGGGCCGGTATGCCAAGGTTCGGGACGTGGCCCTGGACGCCCTGGGGGCTTCGCTGATCCTCTCCATCTACGACCGCCGGGTGTTGGCCCCATCGACCGGAAAGGAAACACCGCCCCCATGAAAACCTTTACCGATTACCTTTGGTTCACGACGCCCAAACGCAAGGACCTCGTCAACATCACGGAGGAAATCGAAGCCCGGGTGAAGAGAAGCGGCGTTCGGGAGGGTTTCTGCCTTGTTTCCGCCATGCACATCACGGCGGCCATTTGGGTCAATGACGAGGAATCCGGTCTTAAAGAAGACGTCATGGCCTGGCTGGAAAAGCTGGCCCCGGCTTCCTTTCCGGGCGATCCGGCCCGGGGCAAGGCCCTCAGCCCCCTGGCCCCGGCCGAGGACTACAAACACCACCGCACCGGGGAAGACAACGCCGACGCCCACTTGAAACGCACGCTGGTGGGGCACCAGGCCTTTTTGCCCATCACGGAGGGGAAACTGGATTTGGGGCCCTGGGAACAGGTTTTTTACATGGAATTCGACGGCCAACGCCGCAAACGGGTGGTCGTGAAGATCCTCGGCCTCTAAACCGGGACCCGCGGGGTCGTTTTCCGACGAGGCTGTGGTATAATGGGGGCATGGAACCCCGGCCGGACGATTATTTTAAAGGGATCAACTTCGACAAATCCTGGGAGGAAGAGGATTGGGAGAAGTTTTTTGACGCCCAGGAACGCCTGATCCGGGATTATCACTGGGTGGGCACCCCCCCGGAACGCCCCGCGGCGGACCCCTCCCTGTCCTTCCGCCAAGTTCTCCGCCGCTTCGGCATGGATCCCGACAGTCCCAACACGCCGCCCCGGTCCTTTCACTATACCGGCGAAGAGCCCTCCGAGGAACCCCACACCCCGCCGGGCCTTAAGTTTTGGCAACAAGGGGCCGACCACGAATCCCTGCCCATCTATTGCCAGGCCAAGTGCTACGCCTACCGGGTCGTTCTTTTGATCGATGCCCGCTTTTCAAAGTTTTTGGCCAAAACCTACAAAAGCCGCTCCCACCAGGAATTCCAAAAAGCCCTGGCCGAATGGCGGCGGGTGGCCCAGGCCATTCCCCGCCTGGTGGCCGAGGGGCACCGTTTGGGCTACGACCCCACCGGGGTGAAGGGGAACATCGTTTTCTGCCGTCGGGCCCTGGCCCGGACGGACGCCTGCGTGGGCCTTCTTTCCAAGATCCCCGTCCGCCACTGGTCCCGGCCCGACCATCAGCGGTTCACCCAGGAAACCCTGCGGCTTCGAAACGCCCTGCACCGGTGGATCGATTTGTTGCGGGAGCGGTTTGCCCCCCGAAGTTCCCGTCCATAAAATGACTCAACCCACGGCGTGGCTGTTGGTTCTGACGGTCCTCCTGGCCGTCGGATTCCTTTGGGCGCTTTGGGGCCGTCGCCCCACCGCGCCGGACAACGGCCTGACCCTTCTCCAGCAACAGTTGGATCTTCTGCGGCAACAATCGGCGGAGTCCAGCCAGTCCCAGTCCCGGGCCCTCGCCGAAACCCTTTCCCGCCTCACCTCCGAGGTCAACCGGCAGATGGAGGCGGTCTCCCGGCAGGTGTTGGAGGGGCAGAAATCCGTGGGGGACCGTTTGGACAACGCGGCCCGGGTCGTGGGGGAGGTTCAAAAGAATCTGGGCGCCCTGGGGCAGGCCTCCGAAAAGATTTTTGAAGTGGGAAAGGACATCGCCGGCCTCCAGGACATCCTGCGGGCGCCGAAGCTTCGGGGCGGCCTGGGGGAATATTTCCTCACCGATCTCCTGTCCCAAATCCTGCCCGCCCGAAACGTCACTCTGCAGTATGCCTTCCGGTCCCGGGAAACCGTGGACGCGGTCATCCGCTTGGGCGAGCGCCTGGTCCCCGTGGACGCCAAATTTCCCCTGGAAAACTTCCGCAAGGTGTTGGAGGCCAAATCGGAAGAGGACCGCCTCGCCCTTCGAAAGAAGTTCACCCAGGACGTGCGCAAACACGTGGACGCCATCGCCGCCAAATACATCCTGCCGGACGAAGGCACCTACGATTTCGCCTTGATGTACATCCCGGCCGAAAACGTTTATTACGAGTGCATCGTGAAGGACGACAACGCCGGGTCCGACGGGGCCCTGGTGGAATACGCCCTGAAACGGCGGGTGGTTCCGGTGTCCCC
>DAOQNO010000162.1:0-4223 GCA_035332125.1 Elusimicrobiota bacterium
GGCCGCCCCCAGGCGGGGAAGGACCCGGCGGACGAGTTTTTTAACGTTGTCGACGTTGGCGTGGAGGGTGGCGATGACTTTCTCCACGGAGACCTCCTCGCCCTCCTTCCACACGTCGTAGTCCGTCACCAGGGACACCGTGGCGTAGCAGATCTCCGCCTCCCGGGCGAGCTTGTATTCCGGCACCAGCGTCATGCCCACCACGGAAAATCCGTGGGAGCGGTTGACCTGGGATTCGGCCTTGGTGGAAAAGCTGGGGCCCTCAATGCAGACGTAGGTGCCGCCCCGGTGGGCCGTGACGCCGATGTCCCGGGCGGCTTCGAAAAGAGTTTGGGAAAGGCCCGCGCAAAAGGGCTGGTCCACGGAAACGTGACCCACGACGCCGTCACCGAAGAAACTCGTTCGTCGGAATTTGGTGCGGTCGAAGACCTGGTCCGGGACCACGAAATGGCGGGGGGCCAATTCTTCTTTCAGACTGCCGACGGCGCCGATGCCCAAAATCCGCTCCACGCCCAGCGACTTGAGGGCGTAGATGTTCGCCAGGGCGGGCACTTCCCCGGGCAAATGCCGGTGGCCCCGGCCGTGCCGGGGGAGGAAGGCGCATCGGACACCCTCCAGGCGGCCGACGACGACGGCGTCCGAGGGGTCGCCGAAAGGGGTTTTGATTTTTAGGGTTTGGACGTCGGAAAGGCCGTCGATGTCGTAGACGCCGCTCCCGCCGATGACGGCGACGCGGACGGGCTCGGAAAGGTTTTTTTGGCGGCTCATGGTGGTCAAGGCCCCGGAGCCTCGCGCCCCGAAGACGTCGACCGGATTATATCAAAAGCCTTGGGTCAGGGTTCTTTGGGCAAACCGAGGTGGTGGCGGATTTTTTCCAGCATTTCGGGCACGCGGAAGGGTTTGAGGAAATAGTCGACGGCGCCCCGGCCCACGGCCTCCTGGGCGGCCTCGCGGTAGCCGCTCACCACCATGACGGGGACTTTGCGGGTCTTTTCGTTTTTCTGAAGTCGGTCCAAAACTTCCAGACCGTTCATGTCCGGCATCATGATGTCCAGAACGATTAAATCCGGGGGGCGCGTGTTGGCGGATTCCAAGGCGGCGGTGCCCGAGCGGCAGGTGAGCAGTTTGACGTTGGTCGGAAGGGCCGTGAACCCCACCTCGATCAACTCCAGCATGTTCGGGTTGTCGTCCACCCAGAGGACGGTTTTGAGACTCTTGCCGTTATCAACGCCCTTGAGTCCGGCTTGCGGGAAAGTCATGTTCACGCGGGTGCCCTTGCCCACCCCCGCCGATTCCACCCAGATGCGTCCGCCGAGGGCTTCCACGACGTGTTTGCAGTAGGCCAGGCCCAAGCCCAATCCGCCGTAGGCCCGGGTGAGGGATTGATCCGCGTGGAAAAACTTTTGAAATACGTAGGGCAGCGCCTCGTTGGGGATGCCCTGGCCCGTGTCCAGAACGCTCAATTGGATGGACCGGGGCGGCAGGGCTTTGGCGGACACCAACACCAACCCCTTGGCCGGCGTGAATTTGAGGGCGTTCAGGAGCACGTGCTCCAGCACCTTGTCCACGGCTTCCCGATCCCCTTGGAAGATCAACCGGTCGTCCATGGGTTCCACCCGGAGGGAAACCCCTTTTTGCTTAAAAAGCGGTTCGACGGCCTCGCCCCGGGCCTGGGTGATTTCCGCCAGGGAGAGCGGCCGGAAATCCAGGCGCATTCGTTCCTGAACGATGTCCTGAACGTCGAGCAATTGGTTGATGAGTTTCGCCAGGTTCTGGGACTGCTCGATGATTTTCTTCAAACTTTCGCTTTGCCGGGGCACCAGGGGGCCCATGCGGCCGGCCAACAGAATTTCGCTGAGTCCGAGGATCGACGTCAGGGGCGTGCGGAGCTCGTGGGAAATGGTCGCCAGGAAATCGTTTTTCATCTGGTTGATCTGCAGGAGTTCCGCGTTTTCCCGGCGCAGACGGAAGGTTTCCCGAAGGCGGCCGACGAAGCCCGCCAGGTCCAGCGTCGCGAAATCCTCCTTCATCAAATGATCCAGAACGCCCAACTTCATGGCTTCGACCACGGGCCGGGTGTTGTGTTCGCTCGACAGGGCGACCACGGGCAGGGGCAGCGAGGTTTGGGACAGGCGGCTTAAAAGGTCCTTGGGATCGAGGCCCGGCAGGGCGAGGTCCAAAAACACCAGGTCGTAGGGTTGGGCGTAAAAGCGTTCCACCAAGTCGGCCCCGGCGGTGCAGGTGTCGATTGTGACGGTGTGGCCGGCCAGGGCGCGAAACCGCTCCTGAAAAATCCGGGTGAAACCGGCGTCCCGGTCGGCCAAAAGCAATCGTAGGGTGGGCGTGTTGTCCATGGCGCTCGTCGGGCCGAAACCCGCGGCTCCTTAAGTATATAGGCGCTTCAGCGGGAATTCAACCGGAGAAGGGAGACTTCCCCGGCCGCGACAGCGACCGTCCCCCGGGGGGTCTCGACCATCAGTCGGCCGGTCGCGTCCACCCCGGCCGCGCGGCCCGTGGCGGCGCCCGCGGCGGTTTGGAAGCGGACCGCCCGGCCCCGAAGCCAGGAACGCGCGGCGTAGGCCGGGCGGAACGGGGCGAAACCGTCGGCGGCAAACCGGCGGTAGGATTTTGAAAAGCGATCGATCCAGGCCGCCAGCAGTTCCTGGCGGGTGACCCGGTCGCCCAGCCACTGCTTCAGGGAGGCGGCGGGCACGTCGGTGCCCCCGGGCGGGTCGTTGGCCACGTTGACCCCGACCCCCAGGACGGCCCAATGGACCCGGTCCATTTCGGCGGACATTTCCGTCAACAACCCCGCCACTTTCCGCCCCTCGACCCAGAGATCGTTGGGCCATTTAAGCCGGGCCGGGACCCCCCGGGCCTCCAACACCCGGGCCCAGTCCAGGGCGGCGACGAGGATCAACGCCGGCACGGCGTCCGGGGCGATGGGCGGGCGCAGGAGAATGGAGTACCACAGACCGCCGGGCGGGGACACCCAGGCCCGGCCGAGACGGCCCCGACCGGCGGTCTGCCGGTCGGCGACAATCAGCGTTCCCTCCGGGGCGCCCGCCAGGGCGCGGGTCTTGGCCTCGTCTTGGGTAGAGGGGAGGGCGTCGAAGAGGTGGACATCGCGCACAAAACCGCGCCGAAGCCCCCCCGGTTCCAGGCGGTCCGCGGCGCCGACCCAGCGATAGCCCAGCCGACTTGCGCCGTCGATGCGAAAACCTTGGGCCCGAAGTTTGGCCACACGCTTGTGCACGGCCGCCCGGGTCATTCCGAGGGCCTGGGCCAGGTCGCTGCCCGACACCCGCGTTCCGGGCCGCCGGGAAAGCAATTCGATCAAATCGGGTTTCGCCGTCAAGGGATGGCCTCGCCCGGCCCGGCTCGGCCACCGTTCACGCCCGGCTTTGACCCGTGCGAACACGGGAGGGTTTTTATATCCGGGCGGTCCCTCCGCGTCATTGGATTTCCACGTCCATATTGAAATCCAGGGCGGGGGCCGAATGCGTGAGGCGGCCGATGGACACCCGGTCCACGCCCGATCGGGCCAGGCGGCCGATCACGGGAAGGGTCACCCCCCCCGACACCTCCAACCGGGGCACCGGCGCTCCCCGGCGCCGGGCCTCCGCCCGGGTCCACCGGACCACCGCGGGCAAGGCGGCCGCCGAAAAATTGTCGAGCAACAAGATGTCGGCGCCGACCGACAGCCCCCACCGAATTTCCGCCCGGTTCCGGCACTCCATTTCGACCGTCCGCCCCCGGCGGCGGGCCGCGGCCACCCGCCGGGCCAAGTCCCGGCGGTCCCGGTCCGTCCGGTAAAAAGAGAGATGATTTTCCTTGATCAGAACGGCGGCGGCCAAATCCCGGCGGTGGTTGACGCCGCCCCCGCACCGGACGGCGTATTTTTCCATGTCCCGAAGGCCGGGAAGGGTTTTGCGGGTGTCGAGGATTTGAAGGGATTTCCGCCCGGCGCCGTCCACGAACCGGCGCGTCAGGGTGGCGACCCCCGAGAGATGGGACAAAACGTTCAAGGCCGTGCGCTCCGCGCTCAGGAGCGCGCGCAGGGGCCCGCGGACTTCGAGCACCGTTCGGCCGGGCCGGACGCGGTCGCCGTCTTTGGCCAGGAATCGAAGGCGGGCGCCGCCCATCAAGCGGAAGGCTTCGGCCGCGGCGCCGACGCCGGCCAGAACGCCGGGCGCCCGGGCGACGAGCCGGGCCCGGCCCCG
>DAOQNO010000163.1:0-4210 GCA_035332125.1 Elusimicrobiota bacterium
TTGTCGCCCACGGCGCCGGGCTGGCCGCCCTCAACGCCAAAGGCGCCGTGACGGTCAAGCAATCCCGAACGGACAAAGGCAAAGACCTCAAGTACTACGAATGCGGAAAATGCCGCAGCCTTTGGACCAACTCCATCGACATCGCCGCCCTTCCGGTGGAATGACGCCGGTCCCGGCGCCGTCGGCTCCCGGATTCCGTCCGTCCCTTTGATCCGCCGATTCGCCCTGACGCGCCGCGACCGAGCGGCCCTCCGCCGCCGGGGCCTCACCCCCGCCGACGCCGCGCGCCAGCGCGAACGCCTGATCCGGCCCGGCGCCCCCCTTCGTTTGGACCGTCCCTGCCGCGTGGGCGACGGCATTGAACGGTGGTCCCCCGCCCGCCGCCGCGCGTTGGAGCGTCTCGCCCGGGCCGGGGCCCGTCGCGGACTTTTTTCCGTTTTGGTTCCCGCCTCCGGCGCCGCCAGCCGCCTTTTTCAGAATTTGGAAACCCTTCGCCGCCGCCGGGACGCCACGGGACGGCCCGTCGCCTCCCTTGTTCGCGAAAAAGCTTTTTCCGAATCCCGGGTTTTTTTCAAACACCTGGACCGTTTGGCCCTGGCGGGCCGTCTGGACGCGGCCTGCCGTCGCCGGGGGGCTTCCCGGCAACGTTTGTTGACCGCCGGCCGTTGGGACGAGGTCCTGGACGCCCTCTTTGAATCGGGCACGGCGTCCCTGCCCAAGGGTCTGGTGCCCTTTCACGGCCGGGGACCGGGGGCCCGGACGGCCTTCGAGGAACATCTTCGGGCGGCCGCCACGATCGTCGGGGACGACCGGGGGCGGTGCCGGATGCATTTCACCGTGGCCCCGGACCAACGGCGGGCCTTCGCCCGGGAGGCCCGGGCCCTTCAACGGAAATGGGGAAAGCGGCTCGGCGTTCGATGGCGGATCCAGTGGTCGGTTCAATCGCCGACCACCGACACCCTGGCCTTGGAAAAAGACGGCGGCTGGGCCCGGGAGGAGTCGGGCGACCTCTATTTTCGGCCGGGCGGCCACGGCGCCCTTCTGGGCAACCTGGAAAAGACCCGGGCCCCCTTCGTTTTTATTCGGAACATCGACAACGTGTCGGACGCCCCGACGGACCCCGCCGCCGCGGCCTGGCGCCGGGCCCTGGGCGGGCGGCTGATGGATTTGTGGGAAGAAGGCCGCCGGTGGATTCGGGTCCTGGAGGCCGGGGGCCCGATGGAGGGCGCCGCCGCCTTCGTGGCGTCGACCCTGGGGGGGCGTCCCCCGTCGAAAAACCCGCGTTCCTGGCTGGGCCGGATTCTGCGGCGTCCCTGGCGCGTGTGCGGCATGATCGCTCAGCGGGGGGACCCGGGCGGAGGGCCTTTTTGGGTCCGGGCTTCCTCCCGGTCGGAGGGCGGTCCGAGCAAGCAAATCGTGGAGGAATCCCAGGTGGGGGCCCGTCAGCGACGTCTGTGGCGCCGTTCGACCCATTTCAACCCCGTGGACATGGTGGTCGCCCTGCGGGACCATCGCCGACGCCCCTACCGGCTGGCCGATTTCGCCGACGACCGGTCGGTCCTCGTGATGGAAAAAATGTTTCGAGGCCGCCCCGTGCGCGTGTGGGAACGACCCGGCCTTTGGAACGGGGGCATGCACCGTTGGAACACGGTGTTCGTCGAAATTCCGGCCGCTCTTTTCACGCCGGTCAAGCGGGTGACCGATCTCCTGCGCCCGGGACACCGGCGCGCCCATTGATGTATTATTTCCTCCCATGAAGGGCATCGTTCTGGCCGGCGGTTCCGGCACGCGTCTCTATCCGCTCACCCGCGGCATCAGCAAACAGCTGGTGCCGATCTACGATAAACCCATGATTTATTATCCGATCTCGGTTCTGATGTTGGCCGGGATTCGGGAGATCCTGATCATCACGACGCCCCACCAGCAGGCCGATTTTAAGCGATTGTTGGGGGACGGCCGCTGGTTGGGGCTCCGACTGTCGTACGCCGTCCAGCCGGACCCGGGCGGTTTGGCCCAGGCCTTCACCATCGGGCGCGATTTCGTGGGCGACGACCGCGTGGCGCTGGTCCTGGGCGACAACATTTTCTTCGGGCACAACTTTACGGGCTTTCTTCGACGGGCGGCCCGGCGAAAAACGGGGGCCACGGTGTTCGCCTATCCGGTGAGAAACCCCGAAGCGTACGGGGTGGTCTCCTTCGATTCCCGGGGCAAAGCCCGGCGCATCGAGGAAAAACCCCGCCGGCCCCGGTCGACCCACGCCGTCACCGGGCTCTACTTTTACGACAACGACGTGTTGGACATCGCCGCCAAGCTCCGCCCGTCCCGGCGGGGGGAATTGGAAATCACGGACGTCAACAACGCTTATCTCCGACGGGGGCGCCTCCACGTGGAGCGCCTGGGGCGCGGCATCGCCTGGCTCGACACCGGCACCCACGAATCGCTGCTTCAGGCCGCGGTGTTCATTCAAACCCTGCAGGAGCGTCAGGACCTGAAAGTCGCCTGTCTCGAGGAAATCGCCTTCGATCGCGGCTACATTTCCGCGGAGGATCTCCGCCGCCTGGCGGAACCCATGCGGAACAACGAATACGGCCAGTATCTGCTGCGGCTCCTCAAAAACCGTTCCTGACCGTCGTCCCGCCGCCGTGCGCCTCGCCGCGCTTTTTATTCTCGCCCTCCTGCCCGTCGGTCTCCGGGCGACCGACGCCTGGGAACGGGCCCGCGCCACGGGGGAAATCCGTTGGGGAGCCGACGCCACCGGCGGAGCGCCTTACATTTACCGCGATCCCGCCGATCCGCGCCGTTTCCTGGGATTTGAAGTCGACCTCATGGACGCTCTGGCCCGGGAAATGGGCCTTCGCCCGCGGCTCGTTCTCGTGCCCTGGGAAGAGTTGGTGCCCGCCCTCCTGCGCGACAATTTCGATATGGCCTTCAACGGCCTGGAAATCACCGAAGACCGCCGAAGCAAAATCGATTTCTCCATCCCCTATTACATTTTCGCCGAACAGATCACCGTTCGACGGGGCGACGCCCGTTTTTCCGACTGGGAAAGCCTTCGGGGCCGCCGGGTGGGCACGCTGACGGCCTCCCTGGCCCAAACCCTGATGGAGCGGGACGGGCGGATGACGCCGGTCGCCTATCCATCGCCCGTCGAAATCTACAAGGACCTCGAACTGGGCCGGACCGACGCGGTGCTGTTGGACGTGCCCATCGCGGCCTGGTACGCGGGCCCGAACCCGCGCCTGCAAAACGTGGGGGAGCCCGTGGGGCGCGGCCTTTACGCGGGGGGAATTCGAAAAGACTCCCCGGAATTTCGGCGCCGCGTGGACGACGCCCTCGCCGTTTTGATTCGGAACGGGACGTTGGAGACCATTTACCGCAAGTGGAACATGTGGACCAAAGACCAAAGCGGTTTGAAGGACGCCTTGGCGACGGCCCCGTCCATCCCCGACCGGGGATCCGTTCGACGGTATTTGGGCCTGGTGTTCCGCGGGGCGGGCACGACGATCCTGATTTCGGTGCTATCCATGGCGCTGGCGGTGGTGGTGGGGTTTTTAATTTGTTTGGGCCGACTCCACGGCGGCCGATGGCTTCGGGCCGCTTGCGTGGGGTACGTGGAAATCACCCGGGGAACGCCGCTCCTGATCCAGCTCTACGTGCTTTACTACGGGCTGCCGAACCTTGGCCTGCAACTGAACGCCCTGGTGGCGGCCGTCCTGGGGGTGGGGTTCAATTACGCGGCGTACGAATCCGAAATTTACCGGGCCGGGATCCTGTCCGTTCCCCGGGGGCAGGAAGAGGCGGCGCGTTCCCTGGGCCTCACGACCTGGCAAACCCTGCGGCACGTGGTCCTGCCCCAGGCGATCCGCACGGTGCTTCCACCGTCGACAAACGATTTCATCGCGCTTTTTAAGGACACCTCCCTGGTGTCCATCATCACCGTCATGGAATTGACCCGGGCCTATTCCCAGGCGGCCACGGCGACCTTTCGATTTTTGGAGCTTGGATTGCTCACGGCCGGGTTGTATTTGATGATGAGCCTTCCCCTCTCCTTTTTGTCTCGCCGATTGGAGTCCCAACGACGTGCTTTGCATTGACGTTCAACATCTTTCGAAATCCTTCGGAGACCACCCGGTCATCGACGATCTGTCGCTGCGGGTGGAGGAGGGGGAGGTGGTCGTCGTCCAAGGTCCCTCGGGGGTGGGGAAAAGCA
>DAOQNO010000164.1:0-4206 GCA_035332125.1 Elusimicrobiota bacterium
CACGTTGACGTCCAACCCGGCCTGGGCCGCCCACGTTGTCGAACATGGCGCCGAACCCGGGGGCGTCGGCCCCGAGGTCCCGGTCCAGACCGGAGTTGCGGATAAAAGCCGACAAGCGGCTTTGTTCCGGTCGGTCCGTGGTTTCGAAGAACATGTTGCCGAGGACCTTGCCGAGGACCTCCCGCACGTTGACGTCCAACCCGGCCTGGGAGGCCCGGTGGGACAGCAGCTCCACCAGGCTGGTCGTGGCGAAGCCGTTTTCCTTCACGTCCACCTTAAAGAGGTCCTTGCCCGGGCGTTCGTTGGCGCCGTCGGGGAAGTTGAGGTCGTGCAGGGTTTTCAGGAACAGGTCCGCGAAAGCCTTGGAGGACTGCTTTTCGATGAGCACCGAAAGCAGTTCCACGAAGATCATCATGGTTTCGTCCGTGGAACCGGATTTCGAACTGGGGATCACGGCCACCTGATCCCACCCGATCCGAAGGTCCTTCACCGCGGCCTCCAGGGACGCGGAGAAATTTTTCCCGAGTTCGTATTCGCCCACGATTTTGCCCGAGGAGGGGTCCACCACCTCGAACACGCTGGCCAACCCCTGGAACGGGGTGTGCTGGCCGCCGATGCCCGGCTTGATGACCAATCGGACGGGGTTCCCCCCGTGTCGGGCCGCGCGATTTTCAAAGAAATTCCGCATGTCGCGGTAGACTTTCAGGAACGCCTCCCGGCCGCCCTGGGCGTAGTAGCCCTGGTTGCCGGCGTTCTCGCCGCGGGCCCGGGAACCGTCGTCCGCCGCTCCCACGGGAACGCCCGTGCCGTCCTGTTTGTAACCGCCCTGCAGTTGGCGTTTGTCCATCTCCGGCGACACCGAAACCTTGGGGGTGGTCAGCGCCCGGCGAACGCCGGCGGCTTCCAATATCTCCCGCTCCGGCGTGGCCGCGATGGGTTTCCGTCCCGGGGTTCCCCGACCGGTGGCCCACCAACGAACCGCTTCCATCCCCGCCGCCAGCAAACCCGGAACGAGGGCGAACCCCACCAGAACGCCGGGGGCGCCGGTCAGGGCCAGGACAACCGCGCCCATTCCCGAGGCCAACAACGTCAACAACGACACCTGGGCGAAACCGCCCTGGGAACCGGGAACGATCGCTCCGAGGCCCTTGTCGATTTCCGCCTGATTAAAGCGCCCGGTGAACTGCTCGTTTTCCAGGGCGTTCTTCAAAATCCGTTTCAGTCGGGCCAGCGTGGCGGCGTCCCGCCCCTGGCCTTTCATCGAAAGCACGGGGTTGGTGTTGGACGTCCGCATCAGCACCCAACCCAGGAAGTTTCCGGCGTCGTCGTAAATCTGAATCCGCGCCGCGCCTTTTTCCTCCCGGCTTTCGACCACCACGACGTTGGCTTTTTCGGCCGCGAACTCGCTTTTGACCGAGGCGATGATCGCCTGGGTGATGTTCGGCATGACGGCGTAGCGATCGTCGACGATCGCTTCGATGAATTTCGGGCGAAATTCGCTCATTTCCGGATACCAGGAACGTCCGGCCAGCAATTCGGTCGAGGAGGTGCCTTCCCGGGCCAGCTTCAATTCGTACAGCGCCTGGTCCAGGGAGAAGACCAGGCCGTCGTCCATGGGCTCCGTGTTGGCGTCGTCCGAAATCCGGACAAAGGTGTGGTAGGACCCTTCAATGCCGCCCGGGGCGTTGGCCTGCAGCAGCACGCGGCGCTGTTTCGACCAGCCGGGATCGATCATGCTTTGGTTGGCCGGGGTCACTTGACCCACCAATTCCAAGATTTCCTGGCCCATGCGAATGTCGAGCCGCAGACGTTCCCGGTCCGCGGGACGATCGGCCAGAAGGCGGTTGAAATAGAGGAAAGCCTGCTGGGTCGACGACAACACCTTCCCGTCGGCGCCCATGAGGCCCGACCGGTCGCCGTCCCCGTCCAACACGGCGAACACGACGATTTTACCGGGGTGCGCCGCGCGCACGCGGTCCATTTCCGTCTTCAAATGATCGGCGAAATGCCCCGCTTCCACGGGATCGGCCGGGTGTTCCACTGTCCCATCGGGGCCGCGCACCGACGCCGGGTGGACGCTGTCGAAGGCCAGGGAGAAGGCGGGGTCGTTAAAACGCTCCCGCAGAGCCCGGTTGATGCCGTCCACGACGCCCGGGGTCACGTCGTCCATGACGCCCTGCCCGCCGTCCGTCACAAAAACCAATTTTTCTAGATCGGCCCGCTCCAGCCCGTATTGCTCCACCGCGGCCACGAACCGCCGGGCCACGAATTCGGTGTAGGCGGGGAGGAGGGGAACCTCCGTCGAGCGCCCCCGCTTGGCGGGGTCCGGCGCCCGGCCCGCTTCGGCCGAAAACATTCCCTCCAACATGGCGGCCACCTGGGGACCTTCCATGGACCGAAGGTGGAAATCCTTGCGTCCGTTCATTTTCATCCCGTTTTTGGAAGCGTCGCCCAGCCAGGGGTCGTGGCTGGCCGAAATTTGGAGCACGCGGTGGAACAGGACCGGGCGGCCCTCCACCGAAAAGGCGCCCAGGCGCGGCACCACGTTGGCCGCCGGCGTCGAAACGCGTTCGTTGCTGAAATACACGTGGGCGCCCGCGGCGGTGTAGCCGTCGATGGCCGCCTGGCGAAGGGCCGGGGTGCTCCAGCGTTGGTCGCCGGTGATCATCACCGCCGGCGTGTCCTTCGGAAACTCTTTGGCCAGGGCCAAGCCGTCGGTGTAGGCGGCGGCGTAGACGAACTCGGGCGTCATCAGGCGGTCCTTGCCGCCGGTCAATCCGCGGATGTCGTAGGCCTTTTTCAGCCCTTCCAATCGCGGCGCCAGCTGGGACCGGGCGTCGAGCATTTTAACCAAGTGACGGAACGGGGCCCGGTCGGCCTCGGTGGGAAGGGAAACCGCCAAATCGGCGGCGAGGGCCCGGGCCACTTCGGGCCGGCCTTGTTTAAGGTTTTCCGCGCCGAACCGGGCCACGGCGGCGGCGAAAGACAAACCCTGGTCGTCCCGGTAGGCGTCGATTTCTTCAACGACCGCGCTGGCCACGGCGCTCATGTCGCCGTTCAGTTTAACGCCGGAATTAACCAAGGCGCTTCGGACGAAGTCGTGCATCGCCCCGGCCAGGTGACCCTCGATGAAAGTGGCCTCGGCGGCGGCGCCCGCGGACGGCCCCCGCGACAAATAGTCCCGAACGGCGTCGATGGACAACTTGGATTGGGCGGAGATCTTTCCGGCCAAACTTTCCGCCGAGGCCGCGTCGGGGTTGACGTTGCGCACCAACGCCCCGTCGCGAAACAGGTTTCCGTCCCGGTCCAGGACATACTGGCCGGGCTCGGTCAAATCCACGCGAGCGGCGTCGCGATACGGAAAGAGTTCGTAGCCGCGAATGCGCAAGTAATCCGGCACTTCGGGGTCCGCCAAGCCGACCTCGCTGTACACCCCGTCGGAGGACCGGGCCGGAGCCCGCAGTTCCAACCCGCGAATGGCGAGGGAGGCTCCGGGAACGGCGTGAACGATCAACGCGCCGTCCAGCGCCAACCCCTCGATGGTGATGTTCGCGCCGTCCAAGACCAACGTGGAGCGGTCGGTCACCGTCACGGTGCCCCGCACCTTGGCTTTGACGTCGGCGATGGTTTCCGCGAAGGACGGGTAGAGAACGACCTTCGCCCCGGCCTGGTACGGCACGCCGTGGATCTGGGCCGTTTTCCCTTCCACGTTGACGAGACCGCCCGCCAGGGAAAGAAGGCGGCGACCGTATTTGTAGAAATCCGCCTCGCCGGTGGGCATGGCGTCGGGGTAGGTCCCCTTGGCCGGGTTTTCGGCGCCCGTCTTCATGTTGTTTTTGACCGGCGAGAACACGTCCCGTTTGTCGAAATTCGTCGCGGCGACCTTTCCGTGTCCCTGATATTCAAAGGCGATCGTCTGCATCATGGTTTCCAGGCGGGCCGCGGGGAATTTCGTCTTTTCCTTGTCCGCGTATTTCGGATTGATGAACTCGCCGACGATCCCGTTGGTGCGTTCGAGGATTTCGTTGTAGGTTCCCGTTTTGAAAATCAACACGTTCAAATTGGCGGGGAACGGGGACTTGCCCGTCTTCGGATCGGCCACGTCGCCGCGACCGTTGAATTCCCGAAGCAGGGGATCGATCTCGTTGTATTCCACGTTGCCGGTCACGGCCTCGAAGCCCGCCAGCAGCGCGCGCTGGCTGCCGA
>DAOQNO010000165.1:0-4201 GCA_035332125.1 Elusimicrobiota bacterium
CCCCATCTCGAAGTCACTTTCTCTTCGGTTTATCAACCCTTGGAAGACATTTCCCAAGCCGCCGCCGAGCGGGTCATCGCCTTAAACGAAAACCGCGGTTCCCCGAAACCCGAAACCCGCCTTTTTCCACCGGAATTAAAAGTGCGGGAAAGCTCCGGTGGGGTCGACCCGGCCCGCTGGGTTTAACCCGTCTCCCTTAATTTGGATATTTTTGTCATATATCCTAAAATGGCGCGTTCATGACTAGCGCCGCCACCCAATTGGGCCTCGGTCTCCTGGACCGAATCGGCAACACGCCCCTCCTGCGCCTGGAACGCCTTTCCCGCTGGCTTCCCCCGGGGGTGGAGGTCTACGCCAAAGCGGAATTCACCAACCCCGGGGGATCGGTCAAGGACCGGGCCGCCAAAAACATGATTTTAGAAGCGATCAAGAGCGGGGAATTGACCAAGGACAAAATCCTGCTGGACTCGACCTCCGGGAATACCGGGATCGCCTACGCCATGATCGGCGCGGCCCTCGGTTACCGGGTGGAATTGGTCATGCCCGAAAACGCCTCCGAAAAAAAACGGATCATCGAGGCCTTCGGCGCCAAGGTCATTTACACGGACCCCCTCGAAGGTTCCGACGGCGCCCAGCGTGAAGCCCAGCGCCTCTACGAAGCCGATCCCAAGCGCTTCTACCTTCCCGACCAATACAACAACCCCAACAACTGGAAAGCCCATTACAAAACGACGGCCGAGGAAATTTGGCGTCAAACGGAAGGCCGCGTGACCCATTTTGTGGCGGGGATCGGCACCAGCGGCACCCTCATGGGAACCGGCCGCCGGCTCAAGGAACGGAACCCGAACATTCGAGTGATCGCCGTGGAACCCTCCACCCCGTTGCACGGCCTGGAGGGGCTAAAACACATGGAAACCTCCATCGTTCCGGGCATTTACGACCCCCGTGTTCACGACCGGAAGGTGTCGGTCTACACCGAAGACGCCTACGAGATGTGTTGCCGCATGGCCCGGGAAGAGGGCGTTTTGGTCGGCTATTCCTGCGGAGCGGCCCTTCAGGGTGTTTTCGAGGTGGCCATGGGTTTGGAAGAAGGGGTCCTGGTGACCGTCCTGCCCGATTCCGGCGAACGATATCTTCACACACGGTATTGGGAGGAGCTCCTGGACAATTTCGAGGATTACATGAAGGACCACGAACTGTGACCCTGGCCTGGCCCCGTTCCCTGGTGGGGGAACTCAAGACCTGGGCGGAAAAATGCTACCCTTACGAGGGATGCGGGTTGCTGATCGGCCG
This sequence comes from Elusimicrobiota bacterium, assembly GCA_035332125.1. Lineage (GTDB taxonomy): Bacteria > Elusimicrobiota > Elusimicrobia > FEN-1173 > FEN-1173 > JADKIY01. Next base: position 1,294 of record DAOQNO010000165.1, read on the forward strand.
TCAGGAAAAAGCCGACTGGCGGCAGGCCGAGCGTTTTTTCCCTTTAAAAAACCTCCTCCGACACCGGAACGAAGCGGACCCCGGAACGCTCGACACCGCCGCCGGAACCCTGGGCGCCCGGGTCCACACCCAAGGGCAATTCGAGTTTGTGATCGATCCCGCGGAATTCAACCGGGCCGTTCTGGACGCCGCCCGGTCGGGGTTGGACGTGGTCGGCGTGCTGCACACCCATCCCGACCACCCCGCAAAACCCAGTCCCACCGACGCCGCCCAACCGCTTCTGGCCGGGTGGTCCAACGTCATCGTGAAGGTGGATCAAGCCCAATTTGTGGAAGCGCGTAGCTGGTTTCGCGCCGAAGAAACGCAGCCGTTTGAGGAAGAACCCATCCGGGTTCTCTGAATCCAAGGAGACGCCATGCTTCAAAAAACCCCCGCCCCCGTGACCCTGCCGGATTACGTCGAGGAAGAAATCCGCCGTTTTGAAACGAACATCCGCGAACTGCGGGCCGGGCGCATGGACATGGACGATTTTCGCCGGTTCCGTTTGAACAACGGCATTTACGGGATCCGCAACCAAACCGACAAACAGATGATCCGCATCAAAGTGCCCTTCGGCCAATTGACGCCCGATCAATTGGACGCCCTGGCGGACGTTACGGAAACCTTTGCGCCCTCCAAAGCGGGCCACTGGACGACCCGCCAAAACCTTCAAATTCACATGATCCCGCTCGAGGACACGCCGAAGGTCATGCGGCGTGTGGCCGAATCGGGACTGACCCCCCGGGAGGGTTGCGGAAACACCGTCCGGAACATCACGGCCAACCCCTACACCGGCGTGCAACCGGGCGAGGTCTTCGACGTGGCCCCCTACGCCGACGCGGCGTTTCGGTATTTCTTAAGGAATCCCCTGAGCGCCAATCTTCCCCGCAAGTTCAAGATGGCCTTTGAATCCACGGACGCGGATTACGCCCTGACGGCCATTCACGACATGGCCTTCGTGGCCGAAATTCGAAACGGCGTGCGGGGATTTCGAACCTACGTGGGCGGGGGCTTGGGCGCCACGCCTCAGGTGGCCATCCGGCTGGAGGAATTCATGCCGGCGGACCTTCTTCTGCCGTCCATCGAAGCCGTGATCCGGCTTTTCGACCGGAACGGCGAACGCCAGGACAAATTGCACGCCCGGATCAAATTTCTGGTGAAAAAGTGGGGCGCCGACGAATTCCGCAAGAAATTCCTGGCCGAGCGCAAAGCGGTGATGGGAACGCGCGGCGGGACGATCGATTGGTCCTTCCCGGTGGTCGAAGAAGCGGCGCCCCCGGTGCCGACCCACGTCGCCGCGGTCGCCCCGGCGGCCGGGTTCGACCGTTGGAAATCCACCAACGTCGGCGCCCAAAAACAGGCCGGCTACAGCTGGGCCACGGTCGTGCTCCCCCTGGGGGACATCACGGCCGTTCAAATGCGTCAATTGGCGGAGGTTTCCCGACGGCTGAACGGCGGCCGACTGCGGACGACCATCGAGCAAAATTTCCTGCTTCGTTGGGTCAAAAACGAACACCTCCCCGCGCTCTACAACGAACTCGTTAAAATCGGCCTGGGCGAAGCCGGCGCCGGCCGGTTTTCCGACATCACCCGGTGCCCCGGAGCGGACACCTGCCAAATCGCCGTGACCAAATCCCGGGAATTGGCCAAAGCCCTGGCCGGCCTGTTCAACGACGGGTTGAAACCCGACGCCGACATGGAAGGCTTGCACCTCAAAATCTCCGGTTGCACGAACTCTTGTGGCCAGCACCACATCGGCACCCTGGGGTTCTACGGCACTTACCGAAAAGTGGGGGACCGCCCGGTGCCCCATTACATGGTGCTGGTCGGCGGCTCCACCAAGGAAGGGGAAGTGAAGTTCGGCCAACCCGTGGGGGCGATTCCCGCCCGTCGGGTTCCCGAGGCGGTGAAGAAGCTGGTCGCTCTATTCAAAGCGGAAAAGCAGGGCGCCGAAAACTTCGCCCAATGGCTGGAGCGCGTCGGAAAGGCCCGGGTCAAATCCGAAATCCAGGAATTCACCACCCTTCCGCCCTTCGAGCAAAACCCTTCCCTCTATTACGATTGGGGCGAAAACGCCGAATTCAAAGTGGACATCGGCGTCGGGGAGTGCGCCGCCTGAGGACGTCGCGCGGCGTCGCTTTTCCGTGACGGAAATCGACCTCGCCCGCTACGCCCGCCAAATGATCCTCCCCGAGGTCGGGGGGAAGGGCCAGCAAGCCCTGGCGGCGGCCCGGGTGGCCTTGGTCGGCCTGGGCGGTTTGGGATCGCCCGCCGCCTTTTACCTGGCCGGAGCGGGGGTGGGAACCCTGGGGTTGATCGATGACGATACCGTCGATGTCTCCAACCTTCACCGCCAACCATTGCACGGAACCCCGGACCGGGGACGTCCCAAAACGGTTTCCGCCCGGGAAAAATTAACCGCCCTCAACCCCGCGGTTCGGGTCGTGGAACACGCCCTGCGCTTGACCGTCGACAACGCGGCGGCGGTTTTCGGCGGCTACGACCTGGTGCTGGACGGGTCCGACAATTTCGAAACCCGCTACACGGTGAACGACGCCGCCCAACGCCGCGGCATCCCCCTGGTCTGGGGGGCCGTCCTGCGATGGGAAGGCCAAATCATGACGGTGCGGCCCGGGAGGTCGGCCTGCTACCGGTGCCTTTTCCCGGAACCGCCGGACCCGGCAGAAGCGCGCTCCTGCGCGGACGCGGGCGTGGCGGGTCCCCTGGCGGGGCTCGTGGGAAGCTGGATGGCCTTGGAAGCGCTCAAGGCTCTGTGGGGGGCGGGGACGGCCCTGGTGAACCGGCTTTTGCTCATTGACGGCCGCGCCGGCCGCGTCCGGGAACGCGTGGTGGAGCGGCGTCCCCGCTG